>JALYQJ010000351.1 GCA_030855875.1 Acidobacteriota bacterium | reverse complement strand
GTCGCGCCGGACGGAACGATAAAAGAAGGAAAGGAAGATAAGAAAAAGAAGGAAAAGAAACCGAAGCGCACGAAAAAGAATTACTCGATTTTGATTCCGCTGCGCGGCGATGTTTACACCGAAGAGGAACTTAAACTGAGCGGAAAAGTGAACGATGTCGAAGCGGTAAATTCTCTGCGCGAAATGTCGGACACGACCGCCGGCAGATTTTATCAGAGCGATACGCCGAATCTAAGCGGAGTTTTCAAAAGAATCGCCGGTGAATTGCGGCAGCAATACCGGCTCGGCTACTACTCGAAAGAAGCGGGAACGGACGCGGCGGTTTACGACATAAATGTTAAAGTCAGGCGACCCGACGCGGTGGTTCGCGCACGGGGAAAGTTTCGCGCGAAACAATTATCAGGTCAATAACCACGATTTTTGAAGATTTATCCGGCGATTGCCGCGACGATTTATAAATGAAATTATGAAATTTTGGACGAACAAATTAATACAATCTCTTTTTATTACTCTATTTTTAAGCTGCGCCGCTTTCGCTCAGGAAAGAACGTGGAAAGCATTTAGCCCGGAAACAGGCGCGTGGACTATTTTCGCGCCCGGCGTTTTGAAAGCCGACGAAGACGCGCAAATTTCCGGCAGCAAAAAAGGCAGTTATTCATACACCGATTCCAACGGTTTTTTTGCCGTCACTTACGAAGATTCGGCGAAATGGCTGGTCGCGCTCTCGAAGCCGTTTATCAAAGGTCATTATAATAAAATCCGCAACAGTTTTATAAAAAGTTCAAAAGGCGAATTGATTAAAGACGAAAAATTTACAAACGGCAAAGTTTCGGGGCGCGAATTTTACATAAAAATACCGGACGGCAACATTCTCGACAGCGAAAATCAAATAAAAACCCGTTATCGAACCGGACGCTTTCGGATATTTTTTCACGGCAACCGCTGTTATATGCTGATTGCCGTTTTGCCGGAAGAGGAAATGAAAGGCTTCGCAATTGATAATTATTTTAATTCCTTTGCGGCTAAATAACGATTATTTCAATGCGAAAGACCTCTGAAGTTATGAAAATTTACATCACCGCAATTTTCACTCTGCTGTTTGCGTTTTCGGCTTACGCCCAAAAACAGGCGGAAGTAATCGTTACGTCAACTTATCTGCGCCAATCGCCGGATATTAGCTCGGAAAAAGTGCAGACGGTTTTAAAAGGCGAGAAAATCACCCTTGAAAAATCGCGCGACACAAACGGCTGGTATTACGTTTCGATCTCGGACGGAAAAGTAAAGGGTTGGATTCGCAAAGATACTATCGGTTCGATTGTAAAAGCGGAAAAAGTTCCGAAAATGCTGCAGCCGACTAAACAACCAGCACAGACGGTCAAAGAAACTCCGCAAAAAACGGTTGCGGCATCGAAAACACCCGCGCCGACTTCGCAGAAAACGGTTCCGGTTCCGAATACAGAAAGGCGGACTTTGCCGACACCCGTTTCAGTTGCGCCGCCGATTGAAAGCGCGACACCGGCAGCGCAGCCGGCACCTTCTCCGGCGGAAACTCCGGCGGAGGTCGTCGTCGAAGACAATGAAGTTCTTCGCATTGATACCGAGGAAGTCAGTCTTAATGTGCGCGTCGTTGACGGCAAAAACCGTCCGGTCGGCAAATTGGATCAAACGCAATTTAAGGTTTACGAAGACGACGTTTTGCAGCCGATAACGTCTTTGACGACCGCCGAAGTTCCGACGATTAACGCGCTCGTGATTGATAATTCGCGGTCGCTTCGCTCACAGCTTAAAAAAGTTATCGAAGCCGGAAAAATTATCGTCGGAGCCAATCGCCCGAACGATGAAACCGCCGTCGTCCGGTTTGTCAGCAGCGATAAAATCGAAGTCGTGCAGGATTTTACGTCGGGGAAAAACTCGCTCGACAACGCTCTCGATAATTTATTTGTCGAAGGCGGACAAACGGCGATTATTGACGCTGTTTATCTGACGGCAAAAAAAATCGAACAATATCAGAATTCCGGGAAAAAGGAAGATGTAAAAATACGCGCCCTGATTCTGGTTTCCGACGGCGATGACCGCGGCAGCATCAACAGAGAACAACAGCTTTTCAAACTGCTGCGCGAATCGCAGGTGCAGATTTACGCCGTCGGATTCTCTGATAATTTGAGTATGGAACCGGACGAAAACGGTGTCAGCCGCCGGGAAAAAGCGAAAGGTTTTCTCACCCGTCTGGCGCAGGAAACCGGCGGAAAAGTTTATTTTCCCGCTTCGATTGACGAACTTCCGCAAATTGCTATTGAGATTTCCGGCGAACTGCGAACGCAATATTTAATTTCATATTCGCCGACGAATGAAATCCGCGACGGCGCGTTCAGAAAAATAAAAGTGGAAATAAACGACGGCGCAAATAAAGAAAAACGAATCGCCATCACGCGCACCGGCAGAAATTCGCTGCCGAAATAACGTAAAACTATTGGTTTTCGAGGCGGAAAACTTAGTGCATCTTAAAAGGTCCGCCGCGCGTTTCCGCTTCTAAATCGGGACGGGCGGAATCCTGAACTACTTCGTGCATTTCCAAAACATTCGATTGAAAATATGCGTCCTTCGGTAAACTGCCCGATTGCGCGTGACCTTTGACGAAAGCGTCGGAACGCACCCAATCGAGAAAATCCTGACGCGAATTCCAGAGCGTAAAGACGACATACGGATCGCCGTCGTTGACCGGACGCAAAACCTGATTAGAAACAAATCCGGGCATCTCGTCAACGAGTTTCGCCCGCTCCCGAAACACTTTTTCAAACGCTTCCGAATACTCCGCTTTGACGTAAATTCTGTTGGCAACAGTTATCATTTTTTATTTTCCTTTTTTAATATAAATCCAAAATTATTCTTTAAATTATCCTGATATTATAGCGCAAATGTTTATAATCAGGCTAAAATCCGTCTATGATAAATCCGCAGGAATTTTTCGGTGAAATAGATATTTACCTTTTCGATCAGATACTAAAAAACAGATTTACAAATGAAATGAGCGTTCTCGACGCGGGCTGCGGAGGCGGACGCAATCTCGTTTATTTTCTGCGCGGCGGTTTTGAAGTTTTCGGAGTTGACCAAAATCCGGCAGCAATCGAACAAGTTCGGTTCATTGCAAAAGAACTTGCTCCGAATTTGCCGCCGGAGAATTTTCAGGTTGCAAACGTCGAAGAAATGCCGTTTCGAGAGAAACGCTTCGACGCGGTTATCAGCAGTGCGGTTCTGCATTTCGCGGCAAACGAACAGCAATTTTACCGGATGCTCGAAGAGATGTGGCGCGTTTTGAAACCGAACGGAATTTTCTTCGCGCGGCTTGCTTCGTCAATCGGCATCGAGCAGAAAATCGAACGAATCGAAAATCGAAGATATTGGCTTCCAGACGGTTCGGAGCGTTTTCTCGTTGATGAAGAATTTCTGACTTCGGCAATAAACCGACTCGGCGGAATCTGGATGGAGCCGATTAAAACCACCAACGTCCAAAATCTGCGCTGTATGACGACGCTGGTTTTGCGTAAAGATTCAGTCTTGTTTGATTATTCGGCTTGAGTATTTTCGCGCAGAAAATCAAGAATGACGGATTCGGCAATCTGCGATCCGAAGCCGTTGAAATTGTAATCGAAACCGTGCTGCGCGTATGGAAGATAAATGGTTTTGTGCGGCACGTTTGCCTGTTTTAATTTGTCGGCGAGAAAATACATATTTTCGACTCGAACCAATTGGTCTTGTCCACCGTGAATCAGCAAAGTCGGCGGAGAATCAGCGGAAACGTGCGCGGCGGGCGACGCGAGAACAAATCGTTCGCGGATTTCTGCGGAATCGTGCGGACTTCCGCCGAGAAATCGGGAAAGCGTCGCGGGTCCGTCAATGACAAGTAGATTTGCCGGATTATCGTAAGCCCAGAGCAGTTCAATCGGCGCGTAAAGCGAAACGACGGCGCGGACATTTTCGCTTTTTTCCATTTTTTCCGCATTTTGACAAGCTGCCGGAAGCCGCGCGTCACCGGCGGAGAAAGCGGCAAGCAAAGCTAAATGCGCTCCGGCGGAACGCCCGAGCAGAGCGATTCGTTCGGGCGCGATCTTAAATTCCGCCGCGTGTTCTTTGACCCAACGAACGGCGCATTTCACATCGCCGGTCGCCGTCAGATAATTAGGCTGCGGCGCAATCCGGTAATCAACGTCAAAAACCGTATATCCTTGTTCGACAAGCCGCCGATTCCACTGCGGAAAATCGTTTCTGGTTCCGCCGTTCCACGAACCGCCGTGAACGACAATCACGCCCGCGCCGTTGACTGCCATATTATCAGGCGGCGAATAAACATCTAATTTCAATTCGGTTTCGCCGACGCGGGCAAATGTATAAGTTGTAAAATTTTTCGTTTGAATTTCGGAAGAGTTTCCGTTTGTAAATAATCCGCTCAAATATCGCTTCAATGAAAGCGAAACATTTTCCTGCCGCGCCGCCGAAATAACGCTGAAAAACGGGTAAAGTGAAATGGCAAAAGCTAATCCGCCGATTATAACGGACGCGAGCCACACATTTTTGTTTCCATAAAAGAAACGAGCCGACAAAGCGCAAACAATCCCGACCAAAGCGAGCGCACCGAACCATAAACTCCATTCGCTGACCGCAACCGAATACAGCCAAACGTAATACGAAGGCGCGGGAATAATAATCCAAATTACCGACAGCAAAGCGATTAAGTTTAATGCTGCGGACAGAAAAATTAACAAACGGCTCATTAATGTTTGCGAAAGTTTAGAAGTTTACTGCACACCGACGACTTCGATGATAAAAATCAGCGTTGCATCGGGCGGAACCGCCCTGCCTGAGCCGCGTGACCCGTAGCCGATTGACGGCGGAATAAATAATGTCGCACGGTCGCCGACGCGGAGTTTTTGCAAGCCTTCGTCCCAACCTTTGATAACTTTGCCCGCGCCGAGCGGAAACGAAATCGGATCATTTCTATCGTGCGAACTGTCAAATTTTACGCCGCTTGTTAAAAGTCCGGTGTAATGAACCGTAACCATATCGCCCGCTTTCAATTGCGCTCCCGTGCCGGGCTGCGTGACAATGTAAGTTAAACCGGACGGCGTTGTCACCGCGGGCGAGTTTTTTAAGACGACACTTTTTGTCGTCACAATTCTCTTCGGTGTGACGATTCGCTTAACGATTGTTGTTTTTGTGCGGCGCGGCGCAGGTCTTCTTTTCGTCTGGCTCAAAGCAAACCCGGCAAAAATACTAAGCATTAATAAAACCGGAACGATTAGTTTTCTCATATTTTTCATTTGATATTTCTTGATGTTTTTACGTTTAATTTTTATACATTATGCTGAATACGTCTGAAAATTGCCACCGCTTTTTGTAAATTCCGCATCTCACTTCGTATAAATTTGAAGTATCAAAAATAAAATATCAAAAGTATTATGAAGCACTTAAAAAAGATTGCTACCTATTTTTTCCTTTTGGCTGTTCTGCTGAGTAATATTGCCTGTGCCGCCGACGATGCGGATTTTCCGGTTGTTTCCGCATCGAAAAACTTGCCGAAATTTCGCGTTGAAACGGTAGCGGCAAATCTGGAAGTCGTCTGGTCAATCATCTTTGCGCCGAACGGTCGCATATTTCTGACCGAACGACCGGGCAGAGTGCGCGTTATCGAAAACGGTAAATTACGTGACGCGCCGTTTTTCGTCGTTCCCGACATCGAACCGTCGGGCGAAAGCGGTTTAATGGGAATGACTCTGCATCCTGATTTCTCCGCAAACCGTTTTGTTTATCTCGCTTATGCTTATCAGGACAAAGGCGATCAGCGCGTTCGCGTGGCGCGTTACCGCGAAACGGGCGATACTTTGACTGATGCCAAAACGATTATCGAAAATATTCCGGCGGCGCGTTATCATTCCGGCACACGCCTCAAATTCGGTCCCGACGGCAAACTCTACATCACAACCGGCGACGCGACCAAGCAAAGCGAGGCGCAAAAGCTCGATACGCTCGCCGGAAAAACCTTGCGTCTGAACGATGACGGAACGGTTCCGGCAGACAATCCTTTTACGAATCAAAAAGGTGCGCGACCGGAAATCTGGACTTTCGGACACCGCAACGCGCAGGGAATGGATTTTCAACCGGAAAGCGGTCTGATGTTTCAAACCGAACACGGTCCGAGCATTATTGACGGCGTTTCGCTTTTCAAACGAACCGGCGGCGATGAAGTAAATATCGTCGAGCGCGGCAAAAATTACGGCTGGGCGAAAATCAGTCACAAGTCGAAACGCGAAGGAATGGAAACGCCGATTATCGAATATTCTCCGGCAATCGCTCCGGCAAGCGGAATGTTTTATCGCGGCAGCGCGTTTCCCGAATTCAAAAATAATTTCTTTTTCGGCGCGCTCAAAGGTCAGTCAATCGTTCGACTTGTTTTAGACGGAAAACGCATTGTCAGTCAGGATAAATTACTGGAAAAAGAATACGGACGTATTCGGGACGTAGCGGAAGCACCGGACGGAACGATTTATTTTTCGACTTCAAACCGCGACGGACGCGGCGATCCGGCAAAGGAAGACGACCGCATTTTTCGAATCGTGCCGGTTGCAAATAACTAAACGTCATTTCGGTATAAGTAAGATAAGAATAGCCACAAAAAGGCACAAAATACACAAAAAAAGATTGTTTTTAATTCTTACTTTTGCGCGGTTTGTGCCTTTTTGTGGCTATTCCCATGTATTTTTGCTTGTCTCGAAATAATGTTAATCAAATAAATTAACAGTTACCGAAGATAAATTTATTGAGCGTTGACGTGAGATTTTCTAAATAAGGTTTTGCCAGATACACATTAGCTCCCATCGCCAAACCTTTTTGGCGATGGACTTCACCGGCATCGCCCGAATAGAAAATAATCGGCGTTTTCGGTTGGTAATCGCGCATTAATTTACATAATTCAAAACCGTCGCCGTCGGGAAGTCGTGTTTCCAACAGATATAAATCGTAATGCTCGCGGTGAATTTTTCGCAGTGCTTCGGCGGCGGTTTCCGCCAGAGTGATTTCGATATTCGGCAGATTGAACATCGCGCTTAAAAGCACGTAATCATCTTCGTTTTTGGCGACGTATAAAATGCGAAATGCGTCAGAGCCTTTCATATTTTTCTCCTGTATTGAGTTTTCAGACGTTGCGGATAAAAGTCGTCCTTCAGATTTTTTAATTGCTTTCCCGGCTTGTGGATGAACCTTGCGAACCTGCATTTTTAAGATAAACAATTCAGGTTGAGCAAATCTTGAATTGTGCAAATATTTCGTGTTTGAGATGTGTGCTGCTGCCGAGAAGTTGCGTGAAATCTGTGTTAATTCCGATAATTAACCGTATTTTCAGGATTTTGTTTATAAGTTTGTTTCAAAACTTTTAACCGGCGTGATCGGCGATGCTTTTCGGTCGCGGCGCGCCTTGAATGCCAACCGGCTGTTTCGCCGCCGGAGCGCAGCACATTTTCATCATCAGCAATTTGTCGCGCTGCATTTCCGGGTCTTCTTTCAGCCATTCGCGGATTTCGCGGAAAACTTTTGCCGCTCGTGCGTTTTCCGGTTCGGCGAGACGATAGTGCGACCATTTCCAATCACGGCGCACACTGACTAAATCGGCTTTTTTCAAATATGCGAGATGGCGCGAAATCTTCGGCTGATTCGTCCCGAAAACTTCGACGAAAAAACAAACGCAAATCTCATCGTCGCCGATTAAATTGATAAGCCGAAGCCGCGTCCGGTCAGCCAGCGCAGCGAAAAACAATTCCATATCGAAAGGCTTCTTTTTACTTATTTTCCCGCTTTTTTTCTCACTCATAACAATCATTATCATAACACATCAAATACGTCTTGACATATACGAGAGATGGTTATACTATTCATTCATCAAATACGTTTATCCGTATCTGAAAATTATAAACGGAGTGTAAATAAAATGACAACGGAAACAAGAAAAGTCGAAACATTAAAGGCGCATCTGGCGATGAATGTGCGTAACGTCGAAGCGAGTATCGGGTTTTACAAAAAAATGCTCGGCATCGAACCGAGCAAAGTTCGCACCGGCTATGCGAAATTCGACGTGCAGAATCCGCCGCTGAATTTGACGCTCAACGAAAATTCTTTCGGCGAACGCGGAGCGTTATCACATTTGGGAATTCAGGTCGGTTCGACCGAAGACGTTCTGGCGATGCGCGAGAAGTGGCACGAACAGGGACTTTACACGCGCGACGAAATGGACACCAATTGCTGTTACGCAATTCAGGATAAAACCTGGGTCAGCGACCCGGACGGCAACGAATGGGAAGTTTTCGTCGTAAAAGAAGACAATCTCGCCGAAACCGCGATGTGCTGCGTCGGCGATGAAACCGGCGAAGCGTCGTCCTGCTCGACCGTTTCCGAGCCAATCGGAATCGGCAAACGAATTTAATTTGCGTCCGAAAAATCTATTATGCAACCGAATTTAGCGCGGCGGGTCGCTGCCGAATTTTTAGGAACGGCGATGCTTCTCAGCACAGTCGTCGGATCGGGAATTATGGCTGAACGACTGGCGGGCGGCAACATAGCTGTCGCTTTGCTGGCGAATACGATTGCGACCGGCGCGGCACTCGTCGCGCTTATTTTAACTTTCGGCGGAATTTCCGGCGCACATTTTAATCCGGCGGTGACGGTTGCCGACGCTCTCGAAAAAGGAATTTCACGGCGCGATGCGCTCGCTTATATTGCGGCTCAGATCGTCGGAGCTTTTGCCGGAGTTGCGGCGGCGAACGTGATGTTTGAACTGCCGGTTTTCTTCGCTTCAAACAAGGCGCGAACCGGCGGAGCGCAATGGTTCAGCGAATTTGTCGCCACTTTCGGACTTCTCGCCGTGATTTGGGGCTGCGTCAGAATGCGTTCGGCAATCGTCGTTCCGTTTGCCGTCGCCGCTTATATCACCGCTGCGTATTGGTTTACGGCTTCGACATCGTTCGCAAATCCGGCGGTCACGCTCGCGCGTTCGCTGTCCGATTCATTCGCCGGAATTCGCCCGATTGACGCACCCGCTTTTATCATCGCGCAGCTTTCGGGAGCGATTGCGGCAACGCTGCTTTTTCGCTGGCTTGCGCCCGTCAAGCCCGAAGATGCGGAAGCCGTCATAATTCCGCACGATAGCGAATAATAGAGAAAAGTAAAAAGAAAGCTGTAAATTTATGAACGAGAAAAAAAATGTAAAAAAGCGGGTTTTGATTTTATGCACCGGAAATTCCGCCCGCAGCCAAATGGCAGAAGGACTTTTGCGCGAAGACGCGGGCGATTTTTACGAAGTCGAAAGCGCGGGCGTTGAGCCGAGTTTCGTTCGTCCGCACGCAATCGAAGCGATGCGCGAAATCGGGATAGATATTTCCGGTCATCGCTCGAAATCGCTCGATGAATTTTTAGGACAGCCGTTCGATTACGTCATCACGGTTTGCGACAACGCAAGGGAACATTGTCCGGCATTTCCCGGCGAAGCGCAGCGAATTCACTGGAGTTTCGACGATCCGGCAGCCGCGACCGGCGATGACGCGGCGCAGCTTGCCGTTTTTCGCCGTGTGCGCGACGAAATCCGTGACCGATTGCGCGAAATTTTATAATAAATGGCAGTTCGGGATAGGAAATAATAGCCGCCAAAAGGCGCGAAAAACATAAATCCGAATAAGATAAATCCTTACTTTTGCTTGATTGAAAAGTGAAAAAGTGTAATCCTGCTTAATATTACAACAAGAATTCAAGGAGAATTTGATGCAGGAGAAAACATTTAATCGTCGGCAAATGTTGAGCGTTATTGCCGGTTTGAGCGCGGCGAGCGCGGTAAATCTAACGGGTATTGAACAACTTACGGCTGCCCAAACGAAAAGTAAAACTCCGCCGATGTCGCAAACGGAAATGACGGCGATTGAAACCGCGCTCGGCAAAAAAGGAAAATACGTTGAAACGGAAGCCGTTTATACCGTTCCGCTGCCTCGCAACGATTTGAAAATTACGGTCAAAGGCAAAGCCGTGCCTATTTCTTTCGGCTTCGGCGGCTGGGTTTCAGTCAAAAAAACGCTCGACGGCAAAAGCGCGGTTTTGATGAGCGACACGGTGCTGCTCGAAGAAGAAGTCAATCCTCTAATTTCTGCGGCTCACGCTAACGGCTTGGAGATCAGCGCGATTCACAATCATTTCTTTTACGAACAGCCGCGCATTTTTTATATGCATCTGCACGGGATGGGCGATGCGGCGAGTTTAGCCAAAAGTTATGCCGCCGCTATCAAAAGCACAAAACTGTTTTCCGCAAACCAACCGCAGACAAAGGCTCCGACGCGCACGGCGAAGGAGATTTTTGATTTGCCCGCGCTCGACAAAATTACGGGTTATACGGGCGCAGTCAACGGCGCGAGTTATAAATATACGGTCGGGCGCGATGATCTGACCGTAATGGCGATGGGCGCAGAGATGACCGCCAATATCGGCTTAAACTCGTGGGCGGCGTTTGCGGGCGAACGCGGCGCGGCGCATATTGCAGGCGATATTGCGATGCTCGAACCGGAAGTCAATGCGGTGATAAAGGCGTTGCGCCGAAATAATTTGGAAGTCGTCGCGCTGCATAACCATATGCTCGGCGATGAACCGCGAATAATCTTTTTGCATTATTACGGGCGGGGCGCAGCCGATAAATTAGCGCAGGGTTTTCGCGCCGCGCTCGACGAACTCGGCAAAAGCAAGGCACATCTTCATTAAAACCGGATGAAAACAGGCGAATCTATTGTCCGAACCGACAACATAGATACGGGCGAAAGTGAAATTCAATCGGCGAAGCGCGTTGTATCATTTGCCGAAGCCTTTCGTTTTTGGCTCAAACTCGGATTTATTTCGTTCGGCGGTCCGGCAGGACAAATCGCCATAATGCACAAGGAATTGGTTGATAAGCGGCGTTGGCTCTCGGACGAGAGATTTCTGCACGCGCTCAACTATTGTATGCTTCTGCCCGGACCGGAAGCGCAGCAACTCGCCGTTTATATCGGTTGGCTGATGCACCGGACAATCGGCGGCATCGTCGCCGGAGCGTTTTTCGTTCTTCCTTCGATTTTTATTCTGCTTGCGCTTTCCTACGTTTACGCGGCTTACGGCAATGTTCCGGTCGTCGCCGGAATTCTTTCGGGCTTTAAACCAATTGTCGTGGCGATTGTCGTCGAAGCGGTCATCAAAATTGGCGGCAAAGCTCTCAAGCGTTCGGCGCATTTCGTGATTGCGGGTTTGGCGTTCGTCGCAATCTATTTTCTGCACGTTCCGTTTCCGCTAATCGTTCTCGCTGCTGCATTTATCGGATTAATCGGCTCGAAATATTTTTCTTCTGCGTTTGCCGCAAAACCTAAGACAACCGATGAAAAACATACAGTAGAGAGCCTTTTAAAAGACGATTTGCCGCTTGTAATTGATGATAATGCGCCGCCGCCCGCGCATACGATTCCAAATAAAATGCGGACTTTCAAAACGCTTGCCGTTGGTTTGACGCTTTGGCTCGCTCCGTTTGTCGCCATCGGTTTGTGGCGCGGTTTCGACAGTCTTCACGCGCAGGAATACCGCTATTTCACCCAAGCCTCGCTCGTTACGTTCGGCGGAGCTTACGCCGTTTTAGCGTATGTGACGCAAGCCTTGACGACATCGCCTTACAACTGGCTGACGCAAGCTCAGGCGGTTGACGGTCTGGCTCTGGCGGAAACCACGCCGGGACCGCTTATTATGGTTTTGCAGTTTATCGGATTTATGGCGGCGTGGAACAATCACGGCGAGATGAATCAAACGTGGAGCGCGATCACGGGCGCGTTAATCACGACTTACGTCACGTTTCTGCCGAGTTTTCTTTTTATATTTCTCGGCGCACCGTATATCGAAGTTTTGCGCGGCAATAAAAATTTAACCGGCGCACTTTCCGGCGTGACAGCGGCAGTCGTCGGAGTCGTGCTGAATCTGGCTCTGGTCTTCGGCGCGGCGGTCGTTTTCCCGAACGGTTTGGCGGGCAATATCGAATGGTTTGCCGCCGTATTGAGCGTCGCCGCTTTCGTCGCGCTTTACAAATTCAAAATTGATGTTCTTTTGATCGTGCTGCTCGGCGGACTGATCGGTTTGGCGCGAACGCTTTTTTAAATTAAAATCCGCATTCAAATTTCCCGAAAAATAAATTACGAAAATAAATCACGAAAATAAAATTTCAGATATTTTTTCTCGCCTTCTCGAATTCCTTCCAGTTCATCGGATTGCTGCCGTCGTCCAATCTGACCATTGAAATCGCGCCGGGCGACGGACAAACCAACGCGCAGAGATTACAGCCGACGCATTCCGGTTCGTCCACAACGGGAAATTTATTCGCGTCGAAATCAAAACATTGATGCGCTCCGTCTTCGCAGGCGACGTAACACAAATTACATTTAATACAATGCTCATTATTCACGCGGGCGACGACTTTATAATTTAAGTCGAGATTTCCCCAATCGGTAACGCGGCTGACGGATTTTCCAACGATTTCGTTGACCGACGCGAAACCTTTATCGTCCAAATAATTATTCAAACCGTCAATCATATCTTCGACGATGCGATAACCGTAGTGCATAACGGCGGTGCAAACCTGAACATTTGCCGCGCCCAAAAGCAGAAATTCCACCGCGTCGCGCCACGTATTAATGCCGCCGATGCCCGAAATCGGAATATTAAATTCCCCATCACGCGCCAGTTCCGAAACCATATTCAAAGCAATCGGCTTGACGGCAGTTCCGCAATAACCGCCGTGCGCTGCCATTCCGTTGACGTTCGGATAAGGAATCATCGTATCAATATCAACGCCGATGACGGAATTTATCGTGTTTATCAGCGAAACCGCGTCCGCGCCGCCTTTCATCGCCGCACGTCCGGGCGGAACGATGTGCGTTACATTCGGCGTAAGTTTCACAATTACGGGTAAATTTGAAACTTCCTTGACCCATTCCGTCACCATACAAGTATATTCGGGAACTTGTCCCATCGCCGCGCCCATTCCGCGTTCCGACATTCCGTGCGGACAGCCGAAATTTAATTCAAAACCGTCTGCGCCCGTGTCCTGCGATTTTTTGACAATTTCGTGCCACGCCTCGCGTTTCGATTCGACCATCAGCGAAATTATCACGGCGTGATTCGGATATTTCTTTTTGCACTCGTAAATCTCCTTCAGATTAATTTCAAGCGAACGGTCGGTAATCAGCTCGATATTATTTAACCCGATCATCCGCAACGCGCCGCTGTCAATCGAAGCTAACCGAGATGAAACATTAACAATCGGCTCGCCCAAAGTCTTCCAAACTGCGCCGCCCCAACCCGCGTCAAACGCCCGCTCAACCATCGAACCCATATTCGTCGGCGGCGCAGAAGCCAGCCAAAACGGATTCGGCGATTTAATGCCCGCAAAATTTGATGTTAAATCTGCCATAATTTTTTTTACAAAAATAGATTGATAACGTGATGCCAAACGCCCAGAATTTCCTTCAAATCGGTATAGATTTTGGTGTCAACATAATAAATGTCGTTTTCAAATTTCAAAAATTGCCAGTCCGTTCCGGTTGTTACGCAGCCGAAAATAATGGGAATAGGTTTGTTTCTTGCTTCATTAAAGTATTTCGCGCCAAGCATTTGCGCGGCGCATTGCGCGATTCCCCAATCCATATCTTCATCTTTCGCTTCCGTCAACGAAATAATCGGCGCATCAATATAAAGTTTCGGCGGCTGAAGCGCAAAAAAGAAATCGCATTCGCCCGATAAATCGTCTTCCGGCTTGACGTTGATCTGTTCGCCCGAAAAAAAACTGACTTTTTCCGTATAAACCTTCGCAACTTCGGTAAGTATCGGGGAAATCACCCTTTCAGCCTTAGATTTTTCGTTCGTCAACGGCAAAAGTTCCGAAACAGAAAGCGTTTCCAAAAGCCAGTCGCTCGGACTAACCGGCTCAATTGCCTGAAAAAGTCTCTGCAAACGCATATCGAGATTAAATCTCTCAACCACGTCCTGAATTTTTCTAAATTTACTGTAACCCATATTTTCACTTCTTTAACTCAAACGGATTCGGCGATTTGATGCCCGCGAAATTTACACTTAAATCTGCCATAATTTTTACCTAATTTTGAATTGGCTTCGATACAATACCCAATAAAGACTTAGTGAAAATAAAATTGTTATCAAAACAGCTAAAGATGAATAGTCTGAAGATTTACTTCTAACTTCAACAACGTGATTTTGATTGGTATCAGGATTTTGAGCTTGTTGGTTTGGATTAGTATTAATCGGATAAGTTTCATTAAACAATTTTACTTTCCGTAAATCCTTTCGTGTATTCTCTTTTTGTAAAATCTCTTTTATTTCCCTTCGTTGACCTGTACTTGCCGCTCTCATAGAAAATAAATTGTCAGCAGTTACAGTTCCGTCGCTTTTAACTTTTAAAATCTTTATCGTTTCATTATTTTCGCTGCCGCCAAATTCAACACGACCATTGACCTTTGTAGAAGGATTTTGCCAAGTTAGTTTAATTCTATCTCCTGATTTAAGCGCAAAGTTCTCTGTAGTTTTAACATTACCTGAAATAAATTCTTCGATAACAAGTATTCCTTCAGAATAATCAATGTTGTTGTCTGTATGCCTGGAAACCGAGATTAAAGTTCCGCTTACAATTAAATCACTTTCTTTTACGAGTTGATTTAGTGGAATCCATTCCTCAAAAGACTGTGCAAATAAATTAAAGCAGAATGCCAAAATAATAAAAACGACGAAAAATAGTTTTTTCATAATACTTCCAAAATCAAGAATTTGATAACAATTTATTAAATTCTTTAAAGTTTCGGTTTTACAGACAATCAAACAGTTTCGAGTTTTTCCTTCAAAGCCCGCACAAATTCTTCGTTTTTCAAAATATCGCTTCACCAAAAAATCTCGACTAAATTTGATTCGGTAATGGCGACATCTTTGGTGATGAGCGGAATTTCAAATTCAATCGCCGTCGCCACAATTGCCGCGTCAAACGGGTCTTCGTTGAAATTGTAGCCGACTGATTTGGCGATGATTTCCGTTTCGAGATGCGCGACGGCAAAGCCGTTTTTTGACAAGGTTTTGCGCGACCATTTTTCAAAGCCGTTTTTGAGAATTATTCGCCCGCGTTTTTCCAGCAAAGCGATTTCCCAAAAGACGACAGACGGAATATAAATGACGATTTCCGCATTTTCGGCTTTTTGAAACGCGGCTAAAACTTTCGGCGAAAGCGCGGAATGCTTGCCGTTAAAATACCAGATTACGGAATGAGTGTCCGCGACATACATTAAAGATTCGCCTCGGTGCGGTCTAAAGATTTGTTAAAAAGATCGGCGATTTCGCGGCTTCCTGCTTCCAAATCTTCGTCAACTATCTCAATCGAACCGACCATTGAATCGCCTTTCGTTTCGATTTCATCATCCAAAATCGTCAGCAAAGCGCGGCGCACTTTGCCGGGTTTAACTTTTTCTTTCAATGTAATTCGTCCTTGAATATCTATCACTGCTTCAATAGTTTGAATCATTGTTCTCACCTCAAAATCATTATATCCCGACCGTCAAATCGTTTCGAGTTTTTCCTTCAAAGCCCGCAAAAATTCTTCGTTGCTCAAATTAGCTTTCTACTCGCCAATCGCATTCAAAAATTCTACCGGCGTAACGATGCGAAACTTGAATTTCTTTTTGTCGGCGGCGGAAATATCCAAAAGGTCTTTGTCGTTGGTTATCAAGAAATCCGCTTTGCCTGTAAGTACGGTTGCCAGAACTAAATTATCGTCAACGTCGCGGCTTTCGGTTGGAATTTTGCCGAGCGAAAATTTGGAAATTATACCGAAGGTGTCGAGAATCTCTTTTAATCTTTCAATCCGGTTTTCGATTATCCCGACTCGTTCGAGAATTTCGAGATATTCGGCGATGATTTCAACGCTCACAATCATTTGCAGTTTCCTCTCATTGCGCCACAAACGAATAATTTTGGCGACCGCCGATTTTGAATTTCGGCTCAAGTAAAACGCAATCAAAACATTGGTATCGAAAACAACGGCAATTCGTTCTCTACGAGGCGGCATTTTCTCGTTTCTCCCGACGATATTGGCGCACAAGTTCTACTGCATCGTCTTCCGTGTAGCCGCTTTTTTGCGCTTCTTTGCTTATTTCATCATCAAGCCGTTCGTGTTCCCAAATCTCCAAACATTCTTTCATGTAATCGCTTAATAATTTGACCGGATTTCGGTATGCCGGGCGGTTAAGCCTGCCGCCGCCGGAATTCTGCTTGTTTGTCAGCGGCTGGCTAACCGCCGCCTGCCATACATTCAAACCGAATCCGCTCCAAGTATATTTTTAGTGACGTTCCAAAATTTATGCTGATCGGATAAATCATTCCGTATAAATTCTCAAATACTACTTTTTTAAGCAATCCGAAAGTTCAATTTAAAATGTGTCTTGCATTTTGCCGCTTTGAACGCGCTTTTCGGTGGCGGCGGGTGATGAATCTTTTGGCGGCGCGGGCGTTTTCACCGGCGTTTTTTCCGTTGGCGGCGGAGCCGTTGGCGGCTTTGTTTCGGGCGAAGGTTTCGGCGTGGCGGTCGGAGCGGCGGGCGACGGCGGCGCGACATTGGCGTTGGCATTGCTGCTTCTTGGTGTCGGTGAAGGCTTGACGTTCGCGTTGACACTCGTGTTTGCCGGAAGCGGAACTAAGATTATATTGCCGTCCTGTGGAATAAACTGGCTTGGATTATTCGGATCAATCGTGTAAATCTGTCCGCCGGGCGCGACGTATTGCGTCGGCGGCGCACCGGGCGGCGGTCCGCTTCCGCCCCACGGATTATAATTGTCGCCGCCGGGAAGCGTTCCGGGCGGCTGCGCCATCATCATATTCGAATTTCCGATACCGATAATTTCGGCGGGCATCGTCGCCAGATTCGACAACGATTGCTCGTCAATTCCGGTCGCCGGATTTATCGGCTGAACCGGCTGACCATTCGCGTCAGTCTGCAATTGCGTCGTCGGATTGGTTTGCTTAACGGAAGTCGCGTAAATCATACCGATTGCCAGCAGCGAGATTCCCGCTAAAACGACGAACGCTGTTTTCCAGATATTATTAGCCGGTTCATTCGCAGCGGCGGCTCTTGCGATAACGACGGTTTCAGGTTCATCGTAATTTTTCGATACGCGGGCGAGCGCGTCGGCAAATTCCTGAGCGGTCTGAAAACGCATTTCCGGGTTTTTCGCCATCGCCTGCAAAACCAGCGGTTCGATTTCCGGCGGCAAATCTTGCCGAAAAGCGGAAAGCGGCGGCGGCGCATCCTGCGCGTGTTTGAACATTATGTCGGTCGTTTTCGCGCCGGTAAACGGAACTTCGCCCGCCAGCATTTCATAAAAAATCACGCCCAGACTGTAAATATCGGAACGATTATCAACCGCGTCTGCGCCGGAGATTTGTTCGGGCGAAGCGTATTCAGCCGCGTGAACGCCGGATTCATTATCAATCGCAAAACGGTCAGATGATTCAGTCGAACCCAAACTCATAACTTTGACCGTTTCTGCATTATTCGTCGTTCCGGTCAGTAAAATATTTTCGCTGCTCAAATTTAGGTGAATTTCTCCGGCAACGTGCGCGGCGGAAAGCGCAGCAGCGATTTGGCGCGTGATATTTACGGAGCGTTCAGCCGAAAATTGACCTTCGCTGCGAATAACATCTTTCAGAATTTCGCCTTCCGCGCCTTCGTAAACGATGTAAACCGTGCCTTTGTCAGAGCCGAAATCAGTCACGTTCAAGATGTTCGGATGAGAAATGCGTGAAACTGTTCGGGCTTCGGCGGAAAACCGCTCGACGATATTGTCGTCGACGGCAAGCGCGGGCGATAAAATCTTTACGGTTACGGGTTTGTTCATCGAAACGTGCGTCCCGCGATAGACCGAGCCTAAATCGTCCGCCCGCAGAAAGGAATCTATTCGATATTTATTCGCCAAAATTTGTCCGGTAAATTGATCAACCATTTCTCTTTTATAAAACGCTCTGCAAGTATTTTTAGTTGCAATTTATGATTCTAAATAATTTCCAACAGTTGTAACAGACTTGCGTCGAGAAAACAAAAAGGCGACCTGAAATCGCCCTTATATTAACCTGCTTTTCTTAAAAATTGCCTTTCATAGTCGGCGATTTCCTTTTTTAATTCTTCGATTTGAGCAAGGGTTCCGCCTGATAGAATTTTATACATTTGCGGATTATCAGGCAGTTGTTCTTTTTTTTCTTCCTGCAATATCGCTTCAAATTCTTTGAGCCAGTAGAGTGATTGCCGATAACCTTTTTCATTCGTAATCATAGTGTTAATCTCACGACACCTTTTCTCAAATCAGATTGTCTTACTTGTTGAAAAAAGTCAAGATTTACTTGATATTTACGACTCTGATCCAAAACTACCATCACATCGAATTTATATTTTTTGGCGAGTCGGGTTCGGTCGAGAGTGTTTTCTATCCAAAACGGCGTTTCAATGTTTGCCGTTGATTTATGCAAAGCCAAAATAATATCTATGTCGTTCGGTTCTTCCTTCTCCGTAACGAAACTTCCGTCAATAATTATTTCTTTTACCCAGTTCGTTTTGATAATTTCGGCTAAAAATTTTTCCAGTTCGGCGAAAAATTTCAACCGGCGGTCAGAACGGCGAAAAGCGGCAAAGCACGTCTGAAGTTCTTCCAGAGAACAATCCCAAACGCCTTCGGGCAAAAATTCGTTTTCGTCATAATTCGGGAGCATAAAATAAAAACGGACGGAACTCTATAGAAAATTCCGTCCGCCCGATTAATTTTTCAAGCTGTTTAGAAATTAAGCAGCCGGTCTTAAAACCGCAAACACGATAACGAGCGCGAGCAGAACGAGCGATTCGATCAAAGCCAGAGCGATAATCATCATCGTTTGAACCGTTCCCGCAGCGCCCGGATTGCGCGCTGCGCCTTCGACCGCCGAAGCACCGACTTTACCCTGTCCTAAACCGGCAAGACCGGCAGCGATGCCGAATCCGAGACCGGCAGCCAGAACTTTGTAGGAATCAACCGTGAACTGGTTGTCAGCCGGTCCGCCGGCTTGCGCCAAGGCGGGAATCGCCATCAAACCGAGTGCCAGAGCCGAAAAGAAAATCATTTTCAAATTTTTCATTATTTTATATCTCCTGAATTTTATTCTATTTAATATCCGAAGATTTTTCGGCGTAATCGTTTTTGTAAACCTGCGGTTCGGGTATAAGTTCGCCTCGCTTCCGGTATGCGCTCGATTTCTACTCTCGTTGGAGTCGAGGCTCCTGATCGCGTGCGGGCATATTCAATATAAAATGCAAGTTTTCAAATAAATTCCGCTTAAAACCTCCTAAAAAAACTTTATTCCAGATTCCAGATTCCAGATTCCAGAATTATTTGGAATTTGGAATTTGGAATTTGAAATCTGGAATTTGAAACCTTTATGCGTGTGCCGCGACCGCTTCGCCTTGATGTTCGTGTTCGTGATTCGGATTATGTTCGTGCGGCGCGTGTGAAACTTCGCTGATGTAAATCATCGAAAGCAAAGTGAAAACGAGCGTTTGGACGAGCGCGACAAACAGCGCGAGCGGCAATAAAACGACCGGCACGAGAAATTGCGTAAACGGCGGAAACAGTCCCGAAATAATCAGCGCAATTTGCTCATCGGCAAACATATTTGCAAACAAACGAATGCCGAGCGTCATCGGGCGAATCATATTACTGAACAGTTCGATCAGGAAAATCAGCGGCGCAATCCACCAGATCGGTCCGGTTAAATGTCCGAGATGCGCGACGATTCCGTTTTCCCGAATGCCGACGTAGTTGTAATAAATAAACGACGCGATACCGAGCGCGAACGTCACGCTGACGTGCGCCGTCGGAGCCATAAACAGCGGGAAAAGTCCCATCAAATTGGAAATCAAAATCAAAACGGCAAATGTCGCCACGACCGGAAAATATTTGAAACCGTGTTCTCCGATGATGCTGACGACCATTCCTTTAAGCGCGAGGAATCCGGCTTCGAGAGTCAATTGTCCTGGCTTCGGATCGTCTTCGGAAAGTTTGCCTTTGAAAATCCAGATCAAAGTTACCGTCAAAAGACACGCAATCACGAACATCACCGTATACCACGGAATCGCGGTTTCAGCCGTATAAGGACCGAAAAGCGATTCAGCGGTCGTGCTGACACCGAGTTGTTTAAAAAGCCAATTCCACGCCGGAATCGTATATGCCTTTTGAAACGCCAGAACCGGCTCGCCTAAATAATGATTGATAAATTCGACGATAAGAGGCGTATGATGACCGCCTTCGGCTGCTAATAAAAACATTCTTTTAAATATTCCCTTTCTTAAACAAACTAGAAAATAAACGGATAAAGGCTTCGATCATAATCGCAAAAGCAAAACTCGCTAATCCCAAAAGAACGGCTTCGACCGGCACGGTTTTTGTCAGATAGACGATTGCCAGAACTGCGCCGAAAATCAGATAACGAAAAAAATACCTGGTCGCCAAAAACTTTGTCACTACGCCCGCGACGGCTTTATCGAAAATGCGTTTGAGCGATTGTTTGAGCCAGTAATAATTTACTAAAGACAGAATTCCGCCGATTAAAACTCCGAGACCGAAATTCGCCGATATGAAAACCGCGCTCAGAGCGACGCTCACAACGATCAACGCCGCCATTACCGCAAAAATTCGTCGGTGCGAAAGCGGCTGAATCGTTTCTTCTTGAACCTCTGCTCCCTGTTCGGAATTGCCGCTCATTGCGAAACTATGATTTTACAAAGGAAATCGGCAAAACTCAAAGCGCGAAGCCGCGTTTGTGCCTTTTTTCTCAAATTAATCCTTATTTTTCAGGATTTGCGAAGTCATCCGAAAGAATTGAACGAACCCGATTACCGAACCCAAAACAATTCCGCCGACTGCTCCCCAAGGCTCAGTTCCCAAAAGGAAATCAGCCAGCGAACCAATTATCAGCAGAAAAACTATCGCGCCGAAAAGCGTAATCGCCGCCGCATATGCCAGACCGCTCTTGCGAATGGTTTCGGCTTGCGTTTCCGGTATAAAACCGTCGGTTTGATTTGGAGAATCAATTGATTGAAACAAAAGTCCTTCGTTTTCAAACTTTGATTGTTCTGAAATCTGTTCCGGGATTGTTTCGGAAAGAGGCTTTTCGGCAGTCGTCTGAAAAACCGGCGCACCCGAAGCCGCATCGAAAATTTGTGAAGCGTTTTCAGCTTCAGCGTTTTGAGCATTATCATTGAAATTATCGAATCCGGGAATTTCAAGAATACTTTCAGCTTCCGTAGCTCGTTCGTCCGGCTCCGATTCGGAAACGACTTCAGTTGGCGGCGGACTAACGACGGTTTCTTCGATTATTACTTTTGTTCCCGGCGGCGGATTTTCATCCGCGTCGAGCAAACTTTTAATCATACGCAATTTTCTCCCGCGTCAGATATTTTTTCGGAACTTTCGATAAATGTTTTTTCGGGCATTTCAAAAATGATTTTAACTCAAAGCCGCGAATACGCGAAAGACACAAAATAAAGCCTTGAAAAAGAATTAAAAATATAAAGGCAAAGATAATATAAATTTATCTTTGCCTTTCGTCTGGAAATTGAACGAATTTTATTTCGCCGCCGTAATTACGTTAATGCCGAGCAATGCGAAAAGTTTGTCCTGAATTTCGGGATTTGTGACTAATCGGTTGTGCGCTTCACATTGATATAATTCCGAAGCTACCGGCAGAACGGACGGATTTTTCGCCGACTGCTTTTTGAGCGAATTTACCGTAACAACGCCGTCGCCCTGCGAGTAAAGCAATTTTTTCAATTCGTCGGAAGTAACTTTTTCGCCGTTACTGCGTGTGAACGCGCTGGCTTTAAAGTGCGTTTCCCATTGATTTTTCTTTTCGTTGCGTAAAAGCAAAACCGCCGTTTGCGTGTCTTTGCAGTCCGCGCCCATCAGGTGAATCGAAACCGGCGGTTTTGCCCTCGTGTTCGCGTCTAACGCTTCCTGAAAACGCTTCGCCCGATTAAGCGTGACGGCAAAATAAGCCTTTGCCGCCTTCTGTTCCGCCGGGCTAAACTGTTTGGCAAAATTATCATCTTCCCAAATGATCCAATCATACGTTTCCCATGTTTTCGGATTATAAAGGTCAATCTTTAACGGCTTTAGATTTTCATCATACGCCATAAACGAACCTTGATGAGGCAGCAGTTGATAAATCGAAGGAATTGTAAAAACGTCGAATTTTGAAAGATTTTGAACAAACGGCAGATTGATGCCGCCGCCGATAAATGAAAATCCGTTGAGTATCGAATCGAGTGCCTGAACAGAACCGCCGTTCGGAGTTCCGAGCAGAAAAATTTTATCGAAATTCCGTGCGCCCGCCCAACTCGGATTCAGTTTTCCGCGCGGAATATCGGCGTTGCCATACATCGCCGCGTAACGCGCAATCAAACCGCCCATCGAATGCGCGATAAGATTAAATTTCAGATTCGGACGCTTCAGTTTGCGCTTGAGATTATCAATTTTCTGCATCAAAAGCCGCGCGTTTTCGACGTTATCCAACCGCCAGTCGTATGGAAAAACGTAAAACGTATCTTCATAACCGTTTGCCGACGGATTATCCAATTTCCCTTCGGTATAACCGCCGCGTTTTTCGAGCGCGTCAATCAGTTTCTGATAAATTTCGATTTCGGGCAGAAATCTTATAAATTCGACTTCACGAATAATATCTCTCGGTCGCAAACTGTCGCGGTTTCGTAACAGATTCGGCGAAATCGGCAGACGCAAATCGTCCTCTTTTGCCCGTCCCGGTCTGAACCAGACGATTTCTTCGTTTTTGCCGTTGACGAGTTCCGAACCCGCTAAACCCGGAACGATAATAATCGGAGTTTTGCCTTTTCCGGTTTCGGCGACAGATTTCGCGTTTTTTTTATCTTCGACCGGCGGCTTAACGTCCTGCGCCTGCGCCGCAAAACCTGAAAAAATAAAGGCGATAAAAAATAAAAAAACAGTTCGCTGAAATAAATTAAACATAAATTCCCTTGCTCAAAAATAATTTAAATAGCCTGAATTTGCTACTTATTTTGTAAAAAAAGATCGACTTATTTGCTAAAGACGTTCTTTTTCCTTAATTATAGATGTCTGTTTCGGTGAATTTAGTTGGTATTTGATTCCGCGCCAGACGATTTTGCGGGAAAACCACGCCGCGAAGTTGTTATATAAAAACAAGGCGGGCGTTAAAATCCAAAAAATTGTCTGCACCCAAAATTGTGCGTCTAATTCCTTTTCGTGTTTTTTCAAGACCATTTTTACCGCACTTAATCTGTGCCGCGCCTTGCCGATGCTGAGAATTGAAATTGTAATTAAAACGGCGAACGCAACCCAAAAAGAAAGCGTGTTAACCGCGCCGAAAATTAAAATTAAAATTCCCCAGACGAAAACCAGATTAAATAAAAACGAGCCGAGAAATGAAGCGATCCAAAGGTTTGTCGCGTAAACGCGCGTGATTTTCATCTGGCGCGTCGTAAATTCAAAAAGCTGCGGCAGAGAGCAATCCTGAATCGAAGCGGTCAATGCCTGCGGAACGAAAAAAATCGGCAAACCGGCTTTTTTCATTATGCTCGTGACGGTAAAATCGTCGGAAACCGCGCCTTTCAAACGTCGGCTGATGTCGAGCTTTTCAAAAGTATCGCGCCGAATCGCCATCGAACCGCCCCAGCAAAAATTACTTTTCGTATTCGCTCCCAAAGCCGAAGCAATCGAAGCGTTCCAAACCGCGAGCATCGCCGACGCAAAGTTTTTATGTCTTGAAACGAACCAGCGATAGCCGGTCGCCGCGCCGATTTTTTCATCACGCAGCGGCGCGATTAAATCGCGCAGCCAGTTTTCCGCCGGACGTGCGTCGGAATCAACAAAAACGAAAATTTTCGCGTCCTCCGCGACGTGCAGGACCGCTTCGCGCAAATTATGAACCTTTTGACTTTCGTCCACCGCTTTTCCCGTAACAATGAGTTTTGGTGAAACATTCTGTTCGCCCTTTACGCCTTGGCGCGAAACCGTTTCGATAATTCTTGCGGCTGCATCTTTTGCGTCGTCAACCGCGAAAATAATTTCGTATTTCGGAAAATCCTGCGCGAAAAGCGCGGAAAGATTTTCGCGCATCTCCGTGTCAACGCCGCGACACGGCGCGATTATCGAAACGAAAGGCACATAGTCCGACTTCGGTTTGGCGAGTTCCCGTTTGAAAAAATCGAGATAACTAATTCCTCCGCGCCGGGATTTATAGCTCAGAAAAATTAAAATAAGGGAGAGAATGTAAAAAATGTAAATCATTGGGCATTTTGAACGTGGAGAAAAGGTTTTAAGTTTTCGATTGTTTTAGCGGTCGCACCGCGATTTTCACGCATTACGGCAAGCGCGTTTGCGCCGAGTTCTTCGCGTTGTTCCGCATCGCACAAAAGTTTTCGGAAAACTTCCGATAATTTTTCCGAAACGTATCTCTCGTCTGTTTGCGGTAGTTGAACGAGCGCGTCGTGAGATTTGAATTCCGCAACAGCCGCCGCAAAATTCGCCGTGTAAAAACCCGTGACAATCGCTTTTCCGCAGACGGCGGGTTCTAAAACGCTCTGTCCGCCGTGCGGAATAAGGCTTCCGCCGACGAAAACGATTTCTGCGAGCGGATAAATCGCCCGCAGTTCGCCGATTGAATCGAGCAGAATTATTTCCGCCGCCGCATCGCGTTCGGATTCTTTTTCCGAACGCCGAACCCAATTATAACCTGTTTTCCCGATTTGTTCGGCAACTTCCGCAAATCGTTCGGGATGCCGCGGCGCGATTAAAAGACGCGGCAGTTTTTCCGGCTCGCTTTTCCAAACTTGCTTGAAGGCTTCTAAAACCAAGCGTTCTTCGGGCGCGTGTGTGCTGGCGGCGACAATCAGCGTCGCGTCGGCGGAAACGGCGAATCTTCGACGAAAAATTTCGGTCAATTCGCTGTTTTCAAAATGTTGGTCAAACTTGATGTTTCCCGTAATCTTCACTTTATTGCCGCGAATGCCAAGCTGCGTCAGTCGTTTTGCGTCCGCCGGAGTTTGCATCAAAGCCAGATCAACACGGCTCAAAACGCGCTGCATAAATTTTTTGATATAGGAATATCGCCGGAATGATTTATCGCTCAATCTGCCGTTGACGATGGCGATGACCGCGCCGCTTTTTCCGGCTTCGCGGATAAAATTAAACCACAGTTCGGTTTCCATCAGCAAAACGATGTTCGGTTTGAAATTTACGAGTGCGCGACGCACGGAAAAACGCCAGTCGTAAGGGAAATAAAAGATTGTTTCGGCTTTGCCGCTGAAGATTTTTTCGGCTAAATCCTGACCTGTTTTCGTCGTTGTCGAAACGATGAGCCGATATTCGGGAAAATGTCGTCTGATTTCTTCGACGAGCGTTCGCGCCGCGTTCGCTTCGCCGACCGAAACGCAGTGCAGCCAGACGACGGGTTTTCCGTTTTGCTCGAATTCCGGCAAAACGCCCATCCGCTGCCAAAATCCTGCCGCATATTTTTCGCGCCGAACCAGAAAAAGCGGCGATAAAATGATGAACGCGACGGTTAGAAGAAAACTGTAAAGTATGAACATAGTTCAAGGTTCAAAATTCAAAATTCAAAAATCAAAAATCAAATCATTGAACTTTGAACATTAAACTATGAACCGTTTATTTAACTCTTTCCATATATTTTGATTCGCTCGGATTAACGCGGATGCGCTCTCCCGCGACGATAAACGGCGGGACGTAAAGCGTTACGCCGTTTTCCAGCGTCGCCGGTTTGTTGGAATTCGATGCGGTCGCGCCTTTCATTACCGGCTCGGTGTCGGTTACGGTCAGCTCCATCGAACCCGGAAGCGAAACTCCAATCGGCGTTCCGTCGTAGAATTCGACTTCGATTTTTAAGCCCGGCATCAGCCATTGCGCCGCGTCGCCGAGTTCGTCTTCGGTTAAGGAAACCTGCTCGTAATTTTCCGAGTTCATAAAATGATGATGCGAACCGTCCGAATAAAGATATTCCATTTCCTGCTGGTCGAGCGTGATGCGGTCGAGCGTGTCGTTGGAACGAAAACGATGCTCGAAAGAGTTTCCCGTCAAAAGATTTCTGAGCCGCGTCTGCACCATCGCGCGCAAATTGCCGGGCGTGTGATGACGAAAATCCATCACCCTAGACGGCGTTCCTTCAAATAAAATAACCATTCCCTTTCTAATATCATTTGCTGAAAGTGCCATAAAATTCTTTGTTTAATCTCCGTATCTTTAAAAATTGGTTGGTCGCTGCAAAAGAGTTAGTCTAACTAAAAACGCGGAAAAGTGAAAATGCAGAAAAACAGCTTAATGAAAGTAGACTAAATCTGCAAAAATCACGATAGGATATAACGGAATTTCGGGAATTTCTTAAAATTTAATTCCTTTCATAGAGAGCGAGTAGAAATTGCAGTTGATTTACCAGCATTCTATGGCTCTTTTCTTACTTGCTCTTTGAGTTTGGCTTCCAGCATTGTGAGATTTTGACGATAACCGTTATTGTTAGGCGCGATTTTCACGGCTTTCTGAAGTGATTCGACCGCTTTGTCGAAATTGTTAGTATTGGAATAGGCTAAACCTAAAAAAGCATACGCCTCGGCATCCTTAGGATTAAGATTAGTCGTGGTTTTATAGGCTTCAACCGCTTCTTTGTAACGCCCGGACTTAAAAAGAACGCTTCCTAAATTATACCAGGCATCAGTATAACCCGGCTTTAGTTCGACCGCTTTTTGCAGCGCGGGAATAGCTTGGTCATTTTCATCCAACTTCCCGTAAGAATAACCCAAACTATACCAAATCAAAGATTCATCTTCCTTGAGATGCAAGGCTTTGCGAAAATAAACAATTGCCTCTGTCGGATTTTCCACTCTTAAATAATCACTTCCGATTCCGTATGCGGCTTTCCAGTTCGGATTGATTTGAAAGGATTTTTTATACGCTTCGAGTGCTTCGTTATACCTTTTTTTATCGGACAGCTTTCTTGCTCGTATCAAATATTTGTCGTCTTTTTGCGCTAACGCCGAGGTAGAAAAAACTATTGTTAGCGAAAGCAGCAGAGTTGTTGTAAGAAAGAATAAATATCTCATTAAATTAGTTACCGTTTAGAAATAATATGTATTCTAAGGTTTATCGCTCAATATTGAGAGAAATACGACAATTACTGATAAATTCAAAGGCAATCATATTACAACAAAGTGCCGATTATCAAATAAATGCTGAACTGCGGCTATTTTGACGATCTAAATAATTCATAAATGATCATCTTACGTTTCTTACTATCTTGCCATTCGGTGTCGTAGAGAGAAAATATATTAGCTGTATTCTCGGTTAAAAGGAAATTGGTTTACATTGCCAATTCCGGTTTTTAGAAACTTTCCGCAGAATCATCCCCAACTTTCAATTTGTCCAGCCGGTCTAAAAGCGTCTGTTGCTGTTTTTCTAAATATTGCAATCTTACTGACCTTATATCTGCCGGTATATTTTCTTTTTCTAAAAATTTTATGCTTCGAATGTTCTCAATAATTAACTTCTCGATATACTCGGTCATATTCTCAGGAAGCTGGTGTTCGGACAGAAGTGTTTTATTCAACTCCTTGTTTGATTGAAATTCATTCTCTAAATCTTCTTCAGTTTTTACATAGCTCATATTTTGGAATCATTACTTTTTAACCTTTATTAAACGGCATCGGCGCGGGTTCTTCGCCTTCTTTCGGCGGTTCACGGTTTAATGAAGCGAAAATTTCTAAAACTTTGTCGTGCATCGCTTTTGCTTCCGCGTCGTTCGGATCGAGTTTCAAACCCTTGCGAAAATCGCCGAGCGCGGCGCGATATTGTGCCGCTTCGGTTAGTAGAAACGCTCGTTCAAAACGCGCCGCCGCCAGATTTTCCTTTGCCTTCGCGTCGCCGGATTTGGCTTTAAATTCCTTTTCCGCCGCTTCGATTTTCGACGTTTGCATTGATACGTCAATCGCCCGCGCCATCGGCGATTCGGTCGAAGTCGAAGCCGGTTTGGTTGAAGGATTTGTCGGGTTTACGGATGTCGGCGGCAGAGATTTTTCCGTCGAATGCGCCGCGACCGTTTCCGGTTGATTTCGATTAACAACAACGGCGACATTCGCGTTCGTCGAGTTTGTTTGCGGCGCATTTTTGGCGCAGCCGATTAAACTAAAAATTCCAAAACTTAAAACTGCAATTTTTTTCATAAAATTTTCAGCCATAAAATGCACAAAAGACGCAAAAATAAAGAAAAAGCTATTCCGAACTTTTGCCTTTTTACTTTTCACTTTTGCCTTTATTTATTTTGCGGCTATTGTTTCCTATTTCTTTTCAATATAGGGACGCGCCTGCACCACGTAAATGCGCCCGTTCATAATTCCCCATTCGATGTCCTGTTCTTTTTTGCCGCCGAAAACACGGCGGATATTGAGCGCGATTTTCGCCAACGAACGCGCCTGCAAATCTGTTAAAATACGCTTTGACTGCGTATTGGCGCACTGATCTGTTTTTTCGATTAAACCGCCGCCTTCATCAAAAACGAGCGAATTTTGCTGCTGCGAAATTGTCATTAAAATTACCGAATTCGATTTCGGATTGAACATAATTTGTTCGGGAATCCCGTTGTTGTCGGGAATTTTAGAGTTGTGTCCGCAAACCGTGCTGATGTAAACCGCGTTTACATTTTCGTCGTCGAACGGGTCTTTGGAAATCATCACGCCGCCCTTTTGCATATCAACGCTCAGTTGAATCAAAGCCGACATATAAACGTCGGTTTGGCTGACGTAATTCCGCACACGCGCTTCATACGCCTCAAATTTCCAGAGCGATGCCCAGACTTTTTTCACCGCTTCGATTAATTCATCTTCTTTTTTTACGTTTGGAACGCTCGAATAAAGTCCCGCGCCCGAAAAATTCGGTAAATCTTCCGAGTTTGACGAACTGCGAACAAAAACCGAACGCCCGCCGAGCTGCGCTTTCCATTTCTGAATAATTTGTCCGCGCAGTTCTTCATCGAATTCGGCACTTTGAATCTTTTTGCGAAATTCTTCCAGCTTTTGGCGGCGAACGCGCGGATTGTGGACGAAATCGTTATCGTCAAGAAAACTTTCGATTTCCCTGTCGAAGCCGTGCTTTTTCATAAAACCGTCATACCAGAAAAACGGAACGGCGAAACCGTCGGGAACGGTAAAGCCCAACATTTTCGCGTTGAGCATTTCGCCCAGATTTGCCGATTTCGAGCCGTAAAGAACGCTGTCTTTCTTCCGCATTTCGCGCAGTCCGGCGAGTTTTTTATTTTCCAGATTAACCGGCGGAATACGAATATCCGGCGGCGTGTAGTTTTCCAAAACCTGCGAATCGGCGCGTTTGACTTTGTAATCAGTCAGAGTGGCATCTAACTCGATCCAGTAAGTATCGAATTCCTTCAAAAGTTTATCGGCATCTTTGATGTAAACATTCGGAATGTCCCATCCTTTCGCCAGAATATTAATATGCGAAAGCGGCGTTGACGGTTTGGCAACGATAATTCCGCGCACGGGCGGCAGACTGAGCGGCAGTTCTTTCAAAACTAAAATCTCGTTGTCGCCGATTTCCACCGTGTCGTCAAGTTTGTCAATAATGTGAATTCTGCCGATTGTTTTTCCGGTGTTAAGCGCGAGATATTCCTGATTTTTCGCAATATCGCTCTGCAAAACGCGCTCGATTCCGAGCGTCGCCGAAACGTCTTCCTGACGAATCGAGTTCGGTTTGTAGAAAACCGGCTCGAAAAACGATTTATTAATCGCGTTGTCGGCAACCTTAATGTGTTCGGCAGTCGCCAGATCGCCTTCCCAGAGTTCCCACGTAAATTTTTCGACCGGCTTTTGCCACGCGATTGTGCCGACGATAAAACGACGCGTTTCATCAATATAAATCGGCTTGAAAACGTCGCCGCCGCGCGGCACGAAATAATTTGCGAGCAGAAAATCTTTGTGAAACCGATATTTTTGCGAATTGACGAAATAAATTTTATTTTTATTTTGGCGGTCAATCACAAACATCGCGTGCGGCAGAGCATACGGCGTTCCCTGATGGTAAGTCCGCGCAATTCCGTCGAAATCTTCTTGCGAAACTACTTTCGGCAGCGAGTTCTTTTTTGAATCCGGCTTTTTCGCCATCGCGCCTTGAGGTTCGCGCGTCGGCGAAGGCTTACGCGCCATTTGCCCGTTCGCATCGTAACCAAACGAAGCGATTAAACCCGCCGCCAACAATGTCGATAAAATATTTTTCAACTTTCTCATCGCTTTTTTTGTCTATTATTAAAAATATTAGAAACTAATTTTTCGCCGCAAATTTTCAAGATCTTTGATGCTTGCCAGATGAATGCCGAGCTTTTTCAAAACGCCTTCGCGCATATTGTAAATCCAGCCGTGAACCGTCAGACTACGCCCGTTTTGCCAGGCTTCCTGCACAAAATTCGTTTCGCAGACGTTTAAGGTTTGCTCTAAAACATTCAGTTCGCACAATTTATAAAACCGTTCGCGCTCGTCCGCAATCGCTTCGAGCGTTTTCTCGTGCGTTCGCACCACATCCTGAATATGCCGCAGCCAATTGTCAATCAAGCCGAGCCGCGCGTTTTCCATCGCCGCTTTAACGCCGCCGCAATTGTAATGCCCGCAAACAATTATGTGTTCGACTTCCAATGCTTCGACCGCGAATTGAATGACCGATAAACAGTTCATATCGGAATGCGCGACAACGTTGGCAATGTTTCGATGCACGAAAAGCTCGCCCGGTTTGAGTCCCATCGTCATATTGGCGGAAATCCGACTATCGGAACATCCGATCCAGAGGTATTTCGGTTTCTGCACGTCGTAGATGCGCGAGAAAAATTCGGCATCCTTCGTCTTCATCTTTTCCGCCCAACGCGCGTTGTTTTCCAGTAAGTAATCAAGCGTGTCCATAAAAAACAAAAGAATATTCTACATTATTTCCGCAAAATATTTTCAATCGCGTCGCAAGCCGTCAGCGTTCCGTGTTCGGCAGCAACAATTTCACCGGCTTCAATTGCCTTTGCTTTATAACTCGAATCAGCAAGCAATACGCGCAAATGCTTCGCCGCATTTTCTGCCGCATAGCTTTCTCTGGAAATCACGCGGGCAACGCCGATTCTCTCGCATCGCGCCGCATTATCGGGCTGATCGTGCGAATACGGCATTATCAAGTGCGGAACTCCGGCGCGAAGAACCTGCGCGGTCGTGCCGACACCGCCCTGATGAATAACGCACGCCGCCTTCGGAAAAACCAATGAATAAGGCGCGTAATCAAACGCTGCGACGTTCGACGTTATATTTTCCCCACTCTCTACTCTCCACTCTCCACTCTCCACTAATTTTGGCGGTTCGTTAAAAATCCCGTAAAGCAAAACGGCGCGTTTGCCTAAAATTTTCGCCGCCTTCGCGCTTTCCTCGAAAAAATCCCGCGCATCCATTACAGCCGCACTGCCGAGAGTAAAAACAATCGGCGGTTCGCCCGAATCAAGAAATTTCGTTAAGCCTTCGGGCATTTTTCCCACATCGCCCTGCCCGTCGTAAAAACAAAATCCGGTCTGAATCGTCGGTTGATGCCAATCCGGTTGCGGTTCGCCTAAAACTTTTGAAAACATTGCGAGATTCAGCAAGTCGGAATTTTTGCCGAAAAAAATCGGGTTGTGATTTTCGTCAAGTCCGAGTTCGCGCCGAAATTCGCGGTATTCGCCGAGCCACGATTCGATCATCCGGCGTGCAAATCCGTAAATCACGCCGTGAACTGGTGCGCCGAGAAATCGAAAATGTTTGAGCCATTGCGCCGTCGGCGGAACGAACGGATCGTGAGTTGAAAGAAACGAACCGGGCGCGAGAGTTGTCGTTATCCATTTAATTCCCGTCTTTTCGTGGACAGATTTGGCGACAAAAACGACTTCGCCCGAAATCATCAGATCGGCATCGCGGACGGCTTCGCGCAAATCTTCATACATCGGGTGCAGATTCGGTAAAAGAATTTTTCGCAGAAGAAGTTCCGAACCTTTTCCGGCATCCATCAATTCGCGGGCAAGTTCTTTATTGTCGGGATTGAGATCGGGGCGCATCGGACGAAATTCAAAACCGAGCGTTTCGATTTTTTCGCGGTAAAATTCCATCGCCGCGAAAATTATGTGATGCCCGCGTTTTTTAAGTTCGATGCCGAGCGCGTTCATCGGGTGCATATCGCCGAGCGAACCAAATGCGGCAAATACGATTTTCATATTTTTTTGTCAATTGTTCGCTGTTTTTCGCCGCCCGTAATTTGCTCATCGGCTGTCAAAAAGGTTTCCCGACCTGAAATCTGAAACATAGAATCTGAAATTTTTCGCTGCTCTTCTTCTTCTCTTTCCGCTTCTCGTTGTTTCAATCTTTCCTTGACTTGAAAACGAATGCTCAGAAAAAACGAAACCGCGCCGAAAACGGCGGCGATAAACAAACCGTCGTTGTTGCCCTGCTGCCAAAAAAAGACGGCGATTCCGATTAGAATCACCGCTGTAACTTGAAAAATTCTTTCCATTTTTATTTTTTACGACTCGTTTTTCACTTCGTCTTTGAATATTTCGCTCGCCGTTTTTTGTTTGCGGCTTTTCTTCCAAAAGTATCTCAAAACCAGATAAATTGGTAAAACGATAAATAGAAGAAACGGCAAAATCGCAATTACAAACGTAATCAACCCAAGCAGAAAATTGAGCGCGGCATTGAAACCATCACTCAGAGATTCAGTTAATCGGTAGAAAAACCCGGTCGAACCCGCCGAAACCGCAGCCGGAGTTTGCAAACGAATTTTAATCGTCGAAAGACTCGCCTGATTTTCCAGAAACCGCTTTCTGCCTTCGAGTTTTTCAATCTCGCCGCGCACTTCCGCCAATTCGCGCTGAACATTGAGCGCGTCTTCAACCGTTTTCGCCTGTTTCATTATCTCGACAAATTGCGCTTCGAGAGCCTTTTGCGTTTTCAGACGCGCTTCGATGTCAATAAATTCTTCGGTCACGTCCTGACCTTTAACGGTTTCGCTTATAATGCGCGTTCCGGTTTTGCGAATTTCAGCAAACGTTTCATCAAATTTATTCGCCGGAACTCTTACTGTCATCGCCACGACATCGCGCGTTGTCGCTTTTACGTCGCTTCCGCTCTGCGTTGATTCGACGACAAAACCGCCCGCGTTTTTGGCAATCTGAGTGATTTTTTGCTGCGATTCTTCGGGCGAAGTCGCTTCAAGCTGAAGTTCGGCGTTGCGAATGATTTTGCGCTCAATCGCGGTCGGCGCGGTTTGCGTTTGTTCGGCTTGATTGAGCGAAACTTGCTGGACGAGTGGCGAGTTTTCCATTTTACCGCCGCCGCCGCCGCCGCCCGGTGGAAGTCTTCCTTTGCTGGCAATAGTGTCTTCACTTTCCGAAACCTGTATTGTGGCGGTATTACTACGCGCAATATTGGTATTACTTGATGAATCAGCACAGGAAGTTAAAAATGCGATAAATAGAACGGCGATTAACTGGATTTTTTTCATATTTCTTCTCCGAAACTTTTTCGGGATTAGAACAGGAAAACTATGACGGCTTGCGCTCGATCAAACTTTTTGCGGTCGAAAAACGCTGAATAATCGGCGAAAAGCGCGAAAAATCTTCGGCGCGAACCAGACGAAGAAAATCACGAAAACTCCCAATACAATCGCAATTAAAACCGGCGCGAAAACCGCCAGAATCGTGCCGGCGAAGGCGATAATATCTTCAACGATTGACAAAACCCAATTGGAAACAGGTTCGGGCGAGAGATTCGCTCCGGCGCGCAAAGCCGCTTTAGTGCCGTGCGATGAAAACGCCAGACCGCCGCCGAGCAGAGTCGCAGCGGTAAAAACGCCCGCGTCCATTTCGTTGGTCGCCGCGTAAGCGACAATCGCGCCCGCCGGAACGCGAATAAATGTGTGAACCGCGTCCCAGATGCTGTCGAGATACGGAATTTTATCGGCGAAAAATTCGACGGCATACAAAAATCCGGCAACGCCGATAATCCACCAGTTATCGAGAACATCCAAACCGCCGGGCAATTTCGTCATTCCGAACTTTTGCAGCAATCCCAAAACCGTCACGGTCGCGTAAAGATTGATGCCCGAAGTCCAAGCCGTTCCGAGTGCCAAACTGAGTGTCGAAAACCATTCCATATCATTTATCATTTATCATTTAACGAAAAGCATCAGTAAGTGCTTTTCGTTAAATGATAAATGTCATTCCTCCTCTTCTTCCGCGCCGTCGCGTTTGATGCCGAATTTTTCCAGTCTGTATTGCAAGGTTCGGAACGTCAAGCCCAATAATCTGGCTGATTTAGTAATGTTGTAATCGGTGCGCTCCATTGCCTGCATAATCAGGCTGCGCTCGACTTCTTCAAAATTTACGCCTTCAGCGGGCAGTTTGAACAAATCGCCGGACGATGCCGTGCGCGCCGTCTGCGACATTTCCGGCGGTAGATCGTCGAGCGTGATCGTGTCGTTTTCGCACAATAAAATCGCTCTTTCTAATGCGGATTCAAGCTGTCGAACATTTCCCGGATAACCGTAATTTTCCAAAAGCCGCCGCGCATCGGAATTGATCGTAATTTTGCGATCTGTTCCGCGCGTGTGTTTTTTCAAGAAATATTCGATTAAAACCTGCACGTCGGACGTGCGTTCGCGCAGCGGCGGCATTTCGATGGAAAGCACATTTAACCGATAATACAAATCTTCGCGGAAACGCTTTTCTTCGACCATTTTGAGCAAATCGCGGTTGGTCGCCGCGACGACGCGCACGTCAACATCAATTTCCCGCGTTCCGCCAACGCGCCGAATCTGTTTTTCCTGCAAAGCGCGAAGAATTTTCGCCTGAAGACTGACTTCAAGTTCGCCGATTTCATCAAGAAACAGCGTTCCGTTGTCGGCGACTTCAAACAAACCTTTCTTTTCGCTGACCGCGCCGGTAAACGAGCCTTTTTCGTGTCCGAAAAGCTCCGATTCGAGCAGATTTTCATTTATTGCAGCGCAATTAACGGCTTGGAAAATTTCGTTTGAACGCAAAGAGTTTTTGTGAATCGCACGGGCGATCAACTCTTTTCCCGTTCCCGATTCACCGCGAATCAGCACCGTCGAATTCGATTTCGCAACCTTTAAAATCAGCTTTTTCACCTTATCCATTTCCGGCGAAGCCGAAACGATTTCCGCGTCCAAAGTCGAAAGTTTGTTCAAAGCGCGGCTGACAGTATCGAGCAGTTTGTCGCTGTCGTAAGGTTTTTGCAGGTAATCGAACGCGCCCAAACGCAGCGCGTCAACCGCCGAATCAACCGAACCGTGCGCCGTTGAAAGTATGACGATAATTGATTTATCGAAATTCGTCAGTTCTTTTAGCAAATCGAGTCCGCTCATTCCGGTCATTTTCAAATCGGTCAAAACAAGGTCAAAACGCCGGTCGGCAACAAATTTCATCGCCGCCTCGCCCGAACTCGCCGTCGTCACGTCGTAACCTTCGCCCGACAAAATCATCTCCAAAATCTCGCGCTGACTTTTTTCATCGTCAACAACTAAAATGCTTTTTCTTGCCATAATATTTATTTAATTCTTTTTTGAAACAACGATTAAAACGCATATTAGCGCGGATTTCAAAAATGTTCGTGTAAATCGGCGTTAATCGTTGTTTCATTGCTCTGAAATTTTCGGCAATCTCACCGTAAATTTTGTTCCTTCGTTTGATGCCGATTCGACATTAATTGTGCCGTTGTGAACGTCAATTATTTTATGCACGATTGCCAAGCCCAAACCGGTTCCGGTTTCTTTGGTCGAAAAATACGGCTCGAATATTTTTTCGAGATGTTCGGGCGGAATTCCGCTGCCGGTGTCGCTGATTTCGATTTTGACGAATTCCGCTTCGGGCGAGATTTCGACGTTTAGAATTCCGCCTTTGGCTTCCATCGAATGCACGGCGTTGATAAAAAGATTGTTGAAAACCGAGCGTAAGAATTCGGCATCGGCGAGCATCGGCGGCACGTTTTCCGCTTCGATCAGGCTGATTTTGATGTCGCATTCGGCGGCTTGCGCTTCGACGATGCGGAGCGAATCTTCGACGACTTTTCGCGCGTCCGTCGGCTGCAAATTCGCTTTTGCCGGACGCGAATAATTTAAGAAATCGGAAATTTGATTGTTGATTCTGGCGACTTCGGCTTTTAACTGGGTCGTCAGTTTCTCAAAAGTTTCGCGCTTTTCAGCAGCTTCGGGTTTGAACTGTTTTCGCAGATGGTCGAGCGTTAAATTGATGTAATTAAGCGGATTGCGGATTTCGTGCGCGATTGCCGAGGCGAGCCGTCCGACGACCGCCGACTTTTCCGCTTCCTGAACACGCGATTCGAGTTCGCGGTTTTTGGCGAGTTCCGCCGTCATTTCGTTAAACTGCGCGGCGAGTTCGCCCATTTCGTCGGAACGGTTCGCGCCTTCGACGCGAACGCGCAAATCGCCGTCGGCAACGCGCCGCGCCGCGTTCGAGAGATTGGCAATCGGGCGCGTAAAACGCCAGACGAGATAAAAAGTAGTCAGCGAAGAAAGCAGCAAAATCGCCAGCGTGTAAATCAGCGGACGCGCGGCGCGGGCGGCGGCTTCCTTTTTGTCGGTTTCGAGAACGACGATCACATAATAACGTCCCTTGCTGGTTTGCACCGGAATAGCATGCGTCTCGCCTTCGACCGAATTATTGATGCTTGAATTTGAGATGAGAAATTTTTCCAAATCTTCGCCCGGACGATTGCCTTCCATCAAAGGCGGCAAATTCTTGATTTCCGCCAGACGCATAAATTTCGACTTGTCATTTTCGTCGGTCGTCGGCTGATATTCGGGATTCAGACTGTCGAAAATCTGCCATTCATTGTCAATTATCAGAATGTTTTTGATGCGCCGCTTTATTTTTTCGTCGAAAAAATTTTGATCTTCGCGTTCGCTCAAATCCTTTATATATTCGCTGGCGGTAAGTCCGTTGACCGCCAGCGTAAAGCCGCCGACCAAAGCCCGCGATTGCGCCGCGAGCATTTCGTTGTTTTCGTCCTGCGTTTTCAAATTCAAATAATATTGAATGCCGAGCGTTGCGATTAGTAGCAACGCCAGAATTATCAGAAGTCTGCCGCGAAATGTTTTAAAGAAGTTCATTAGTAAGATGCTGTAAATTAGAAAGAACCGAAAAACCAAAATTTCCAAAACAATCTTGCTGTTTTTCGGCTGGCAATGTTATAGTCTTGTTTAGCTTCAAAAAGCAATTCTTGTTTACCAACAAAAATTAATTTAACAGTTAGGAATTTTCGGCTCTCCTGGAAAATCTCCGTTAGAAATCCCATTAAACCCGAGGTAAAAAGTGATGTTATTACGCCCCCGTATCGGTCATTTAAAATTGTGTTCCGCACTTTTTTTAATGGTTTTATTATTTGTTTCCAGTTTCCAGGCTCAAACCAAAAAATCAACCGACAAAAAACAAGCCGCCGGTAAGAAGTCGGAAAAGACCGCTAAAGATGCCAGAAAAGATAGCGCGTCGGCAAAGAAGGAGAAATTGTCTGCTAAAGACAAAGAAAAAACTAAACAAGCTGAACTAAAAAAGAAGGAATCTGCCGATAAAAATAAAAACCGGCAAGCTGACGCGAAGAAGAAAGACTCCAATAAAGAAAAAGGATCGAAAAAAGAGTCGAAAAAAGAGTTGGAAATCCGGCGAGCCGAAGAAGTCCGTCGCCGCGTTGAAGAATTAGAGCAGCGACGCGCGGAAGAAATCCGCCGTCAGGCGATTCTCGCCGAAAAACGCCGACGCGAACAAGCCGCCCGCGAAGCCCGCGCCCGCGCATTGGCTTTCGAGCGCGGACTTCGCACCGAAACCGTCGCCAATATCGCCAAAGACGACACCGAAGGCGAAGATTTGCAGGTTCGCCGCGCCGCGATCTCCGCGCTCGGCAGTCACGCCGGAACAGTTGTCGTAATGGAAACGCAAACCGGCAAAATTCTGACGGTCGTCAATCAGGATTGGGCGGTTCGCAGCAGCTATCGTCCGTGTTCGACGATCAAACTCGTCACCGGCGTTGCCGGATTAAACGAAAACGTGATTGACCGAAACGACGGCAGTATCAACAATTTTCGGATGAATCTCGACGACGCGCTCGCGTTTTCAAACAACGTCTATTTTCAAAAAGTCGGCGTAAATATCGGCAACGCGAAAATTATTTCATACGCCCGCGCACTCGGTTTGGGCGAACCGACCGGAGCGAATTATGATAATGAAGCCGCCGGAAAATTGCCGTATAACAATAGCAGCCGTTTGATTTATTCGCACGGCGACGATTTTGAAGTTTCGCCTTTGCAGCTTGCCGTGATGGTTTCGGCGATTTCCAACGGCGGAAAAGTTGTCGTTCCGCAAGTTGCCCGGTCGCGTAATGAACAGGCGAACTTTCGCGGCTTTCTGCGCCGTCAGGTGAATTTGCCGATGCAAAATGTGACGGGCGTGATTCCGGGAATGGTCGGCGCGGCGCAATACGGCACGGCGCGGCGCGGCGTTGATGCGGGATTGGGCGTTGCCGGAAAAACCGGATCGTGCATCGGCAAAGGCTCGTGGCTCGGACTTTTCGCTTCGGTCGCTCCCGTTCAAAACCCAAAATATTCGGTCGTCGTCATCACGCGCGGACAAGCCGAACGCGGCAAATACGCGGCGGCGGTTGCCGGAAAAGTTTATCAGGCGTTGCAGCCGCGTCTTCAGGAAAATCGCGGCGAACAAACCAATTTGGCTTTAGCTCCGTATAGAATCGCTCCGAAACCGCAAATCAACGCTAAAAATCCGGTTGATTCGGAAGATGAAGACGAAGAAAATTCAGCCGAAGACGCTGAAATCGAAGCGGGCGGAGATACCGCAGAACCTGTCAAAAAAGCATTAGTGCCGAAAAAGGAAACTTCCACCAACCAGCCTTTGCGTAATCCAATTGTTAAAAAACTGGACAAAACCGCTGTCGAATTTCCGTCGGTCGTGATAAAAGTCAGAAAACGGGCGGAGGAAACGATCAGACCGCGCGTTGTCGTCAACAAATAATTCGATAATTATTCAAAGATAATTTTCCGAGCGTCGAAGTATTAAATATTTTGACGCTCTTTTTTACATTTAGCTTGACAATCAAAAGAAACTTGCGTGATTATTTGTTTTTACGTCTTTCGGAACGGCATTTTCACCCGCGCTTTTTTTCGCCTTCGGAAAAATTGTGAGGCGACAAAATTATGCAACTCTTTTTTTTACGAAAACATCTGAATTGACGCAAAACAATGAAACAATTTTACGAGTTTCATAAGACAGAATTTAGAGAACTTTCGATTTACAGCTTGGAGGAAAATTAAATGAAATCAGTTTTTAGGTTTTTAGGTTTGGGAGTTTTGGCGGCGACATTTACTGCCGCCGGGGTGAGCGATACGTTAGCTCAAAACGTCTGCGATGACGTTGACGGAAAGCAGGCGACATACAAAAAATTTACGGATAATTTCGACAAAGCGGTTGCACAGCGCAAACTCGCCGTCGAAGCCGCAAAAGAATACATCGAAAAATACGGTGCCTGCGCGGATGATAAAGCACAGGTTGATTATCTCAAAAATTACATTCCCGAAACAGAGAAATTAATTACCACAACTCAAGGCAAAGCTGAGATGGACGCTCTTTACTCTCGCTTCAACACTTCTTTGGGTGCGAAAAATTGGGACGAAGTTTATGCTAGCGGTAAAGAGGTTTTGGCGAAAGAAAAAGATCCAAAAATTCAGCTTGACGTAGCGATTTTGCTCGGTTCAATCGGACTCGACGAAGCGATTAAAAACAACGACAAATACAATGCCGATACCGTTAAATATGCGTTGGAAGCGATTCAAAAAATTGAAAGCGGCGCGACATCGGACAAATACGGCGCGGCATACAAAGGTGTTGGCGTTGAATATAAAAATGCAAAATTCTCGGACGGCAAAAACAACGCGCTCGGATGGCTGAATTACACGGTCGGTTATATCAAATATTTCCGCGAAAAAAACAAAAAAGACGCGCTGCCGTTTCTCTACAAAGCGACGCAATACAATTCGGCGACGAAAGGCTTTTCTGATCCGTATGCTGCCATCGGACAATATTATTTAGACGAAATTGTCCGGCTTGATGCTGAACGGAAAGCGAAAGCGGTGAATAACGTCGAAACCGACGAAACAAAAGCGATTTATGCTTTGCAGAAAGGTTACGCCGACCGCGGAATTGACGCGCTTGCCAGAGCTTATAAACTGATCGGCACCACACCGGCGGAAAAGGCTTACAGAGACAGCATCTACGCGAAGTTAAAAGGCACGTATGAATTCCGCAATAACGGAAAAGCCGACGGAATGGATGCGGCAATCGCTTCAATCCCGGCAAAACCGATGCCGAATCCGACGACCGAAGTCACGCCCGTAGTCGAAGTTGCTCCGGCGACAACAACATCATCGGCTAACACTTCGTCAATGACCGCACCGGCGGCAGCAGCGACTCCGGTGAGCAACGCAACCACCGATAAAACGTCGACTGCGGCAACGGCGACGAAAACTCCGACTGCAAAAACAGCAGCAGCGACTGCGGTAAAAACTACCAAAGCTCCGGTTAAAAAACCGGCTCCGAAAAAGAAAGGCACTCGCTAAAAACTTTCGGGTAAAAACCTAAAAATTGAGGTCGGACGCGAAATCTTGAGCGTCCGGCTTTCTTTTTTGTGTTGATGTTCTTAGAATTAACATCAATGTCGCAGAATATCGCCAAACTGGAAAGTCTTATCGGTCATAAGTTTCAAAATATCTCCTTGCTCGAACGCGCCGTCACGCATCGCTCTTGGGCGTATGAAAAACTGCCCGAAGGCGGCGAAGAAGAAATCCGCGAACGGCAAAACGAATCGCTCGAATTTGTCGGCGATTCGGTGCTTGGACTGGCGATTGCCGAACAGCTTTATCTTCGCAATCCGAATTCGAGCGAAGGCGATTTGACGCTGATGAAACATCGTCTGGTCAGCACCGAAACGCTCGCGCGGCTCGCGCAAAATCTAAACTTGGGCGATTTTATGCGCGTCGGTCGCGGCGAGGAAAAAACCGGCGGCAGACGAAAACTGGCACTTCTGGCGGACACGCTCGAAGCCGTCATCAGTGCGATTTTTTTCGACAGCGGCTATATTTCGGCGCGCGCTTTCGTTAACCGCATTTACGCCGAAGAAATGCGTCAGGCAACGCCGAAAAGCTCGATTGACTACAAAACTCTATTGCAGGAAACTCTGCAAGCCGAAAAATTTACCGCTCCGGTTTATAAAGTCGTCAAAACCGAAGGTCCGCCGCACGACCCGACATTTTTTGTCGAAGCCGTGTGGGAAAACGGCAAAGTCGAAGGAACCGGCACTTCGATAAAAGCCGCCGAAATGATGGCGGCGAATATGGCTTTGAAATTATTGGAAAAACCGAAATCAGCGAAACGAAAAGCGAAAAATCAACGTATCTAAACACAGCATTTATGAGCAAAGAAGAACAGGAAATAAAACAAACCGCCGCGCCGAAGCCCGTCGGACCGCCAAAATCAACGGCGCGTGAATATTTTGAATCGTTTGTCGTGACGCTGATTATGGCACTTTTCGGAATGACGTTTATTCTGCAAGCCGTCACCGTGCCGACCGGCTCGATGCAAAACACGATTCTCGTCGGCGATTATCTGCTCGTCAACAAATTCATTTTCGCGCCGAGCGGAAATCCGCTGCCGTTTCTGCCGCAGCGCGATATAAAGCGCGGCGACATCATCGTTTTCAAATATCCGGGCAATAAAGTAAATCCCGAAAACGACCGTTCGCGCGGCATTATTCCGTATCAAATTAATTACGTCAAACGGGTGATCGGTCTGCCGGGCGAAACCGTCGAATTTCGCAATAATCAGGTTTTTGTAAACGGACAGCTTTTGCCGGAACACCGCGTGATCGGCGATGCCGACGACAACGAATCCGCGCTTGAAGCAAAAGAATTCGAGCCGCGTCAGCCGAACGAAACTTACGACGTTTATTATTCGGAACGAAGAATGAAATATCTTCAATCGGGGCGTGATTTGCCGCGCGACGATTACGAATTCGCCGTTCCGGGAAAACCGATGATCGTTCCCGAAAACCAATTTTTCGTAATGGGCGACAGCCGCGACAACAGCGAAGACAGCCGTTTCTGGGGTTTCGTTCCGCGAGAGTTAATCGTCGGACGCGCAATGTTCGTCTACTGGTCGTGCGACCGCGGCGCGTCAAACGGTAGTATGGTCGGCTGCCTGACGCACCCGCGCCTCGACCGCATCGGCAAAATGATCAAGTAACAATCAATTACGAATTTCAAATTACGAATTTATGCAAAAATTAATCTCGTAATTTGAAATTCGTAATTCGTAATTTGAAATGAATCTCAAATTTAATGAAGAAGTGCAAAATGCCTTGCAAGATAAAATGCCGGTTGTCGCGCTCGAATCAACCGTTATCGCTCACGGGTTGCCTTTCCCTGAAAACCTCGAAACCGCCTTTAATTTAGAAAAAATCATACGTGAAAACGGCGCGATTCCGGCGACAATCGCCGTTTTCGGCGGCGATTTTTGCGTTGGTTTAAGCGAAAATCAAATCGAATTTCTCGCTACGGACAAAAACATTCGTAAAATTTCCCGCCGCGATTTACCTGTCGCCGCCGCCCTCAAATTAAACTGCGCGACGACCGTAGCGACGACGAGTTTTATCGCGCATAAAGCCGGAATAAAGGTTTTTGCGACCGGCGGCATCGGCGGCGTTCATCGCGGATTTTCTTCGGACATTTCAGCGGATTTGCCGGAACTTACCGAAACGCCAATCACTGTCGTTTGTTCGGGAGCGAAAATCGTTCTGGATTTACCGGCGACGCGCGAATGGCTGGAAACTTACGGCGTAACGGTTCTCGGCTGGCAGTGCGCTGAGATGCCCGCGTTTTACTCGCGCAAAAGCGGACTTTTTGTTGACGAAAGAATCGAAACAGCGCGGGAAGCAGCGGAAATTATCAAAGCGCGTGATGATTTAAATTTAAAAAATTCGATTCTTCTAACCGTTCCGATTCCCGCTGAATTTGAAATTGATTTGACCGAACTCGAAAATATTTTGGCGGAATCTCTCAAACTTGCCGACCGGCAAAACATCGGCGGCAAGGAAATCACGCCGTTTCTGCTCGCGCAAATGGCGGAGAAAAGCGGCGGAAAAACTCTCGCCGCCAACATCGCGCTGCTTGAAAACAACGCAAAAATCGCCGCTCAAGTGGCAGTCGAGATGTGCGGGAAATAGCTCGAGAAAAGTAGAAAAGTAGAAAAGTAGAAAAGGAGAAGGGGAGATGCGGAGATGCGGAGATTTTTTACTTTGTTATTGAGAATTTGAAATTCTAAACTTTCTGTTACTTGATGTTTTTCTCCTCTTCTCCCCTTCTCCTCATCTCCTTTTCTCACTTTCCTGTTTCGCGCTTTTCCAGTTTTTCCTTCAGAGAATCTAATCTTTTCTGTGCTTCGACGGCTTCCGCCGATTTCGGATATTTGACGATTATTTCGCGCCAGTTCGCGCCTTCGTAATGGTAATTTTTTGTGTTTGAGTTGAACAAAAAAACGATGCCGAGTTTTCGGTAGCGGTCGA
>JALYQJ010000341.1 GCA_030855875.1 Acidobacteriota bacterium | reverse complement strand
AGAAAAAAATTAAGAAAAATTAAGAAATAAAAGGGAGAAAAATGGAATCACTTGACCGACGTAAATTTTTGGAAATCACCGCTTTAGCAGGCGCGGGAATCGTTATGAGCAAAGGAATAGAAGCGTCAAACGCGCCGAATGCAAAAACTTTTGAACTCGAAGAAATAACCGTTTCGCAATTGCAAACGGCGATGCAAAAAGGCGAACTTTCGGCAAAGGACATCGCCAAAAAATATCTCGAAAGAATCGAAGACGTTGATAAAAAAACGATTAATTCGATTATCGAGATAAACCCCGACGCGCTCGAAATCGCCGAACAGCTTGACCGGGAGCGCAAAAGCGGGAAAATTCGCGGACGACTTCACGGCGTTCCCATAGTTTTGAAGGACAACATTGACACTGCCGACAAAATGAAAACGACCGCCGGAAGTCTTGCGCTGCTCGACGCGCCGACACCGATGCGCGACGCTTTTCTGGTCGAACAATTAAGACGAGCGGGCGCGGTCGTTCTGGCGAAAACCAACTTGAGCGAATGGGCAAATTTTCGTTCGTCGAATTCTACCAGCGGCTGGTCAGGACGCGGCGGGCAAACCAGAAATCCGTATATTTTAGACCGCAATCCGTGCGGCTCGTCATCGGGAACAGGCGCGGGAATAGCGGCAAATATGGCGGCAATCGGCATCGGCACGGAAACCGATGGTTCGATTGTTTGTCCGGCTTCGATGTGCGGAATCGTCGGATTAAAACCGACCGTCGGGTTGATTTCACGAAGCGGCATCATCCCGATTTCGCACACGCAGGACACCGCCGGACCGATGACCAGATCGGTTGCGGACGCGGCGATTTTGTTGAGCGTTTTAACCGGCGTTGACGGGCGCGATTCGGCGACGGCGCAAAATAATAAAAAAGCACGAAAGGATTACGAAAGTTTTTTGCGTAAAGACGGTTTGAAAAACGCTCGAATCGGCGTAGCGCGTGATTTTTGGGGAAAACGCGCCGAAGTTGATGCCGTGATGAACGACGCGCTCGACGCGATGAAACAATCTGGCGCGATTCTGGTTGACGTGAAAATTCCGACGCTCAACAAATTCGGCGATGCGGAATACGAGGTTCTTTTATACGAATTTAAAGCTGATTTGGAAAAATATCTGGTCGAACGCAATTCGCCATATAAAACTCTGGCGGATTTAATAAAATTCAACGAGGAAAACGCCGCCCGCGAAATGCCTTATTTCAAACAGGAGATTTTTGAATCATCGGCGAAAAAAGGCTCGCTGACTTCGCGCCCGTATTTGCAGGCTTTGACAAAAGCGCGAACTTTATCGCGGGCGCAGGGAATTGACGCGGTAATGACGAAGAATAACGTCGAAGCACTAATCGCGCCGACGAACGCGCCGACGTGGATGATTGATTTAGTCAACGGCGACTGCGGCAGCAATTATGTTTCGAGTTCGAGTTTGGCGGCGGTTTCCGGCTATCCAAGCATCACCGTTCCCGCCGGATTCGTCCGCGAGCTGCCAATCGGCATCTCGTTTTTCGGTCGGGCTTACACGGAACATATTTTGATAAAATTGGCGTATGCATTCGAGCAATTGACGAATGCGCGGCGCGTTCCGAAATTTTTGCCGACTTATCAATAAAGAATCCAAAAGCGTAAAAGGAGCTTTTGCCACGAATTACACGAATTTTCACGAACAAAGAATATTTTTTCCACATTATTTTTCTTTATTCGTGAAAATTAATTCGTGGCTAATTTACTGTAAATCATCTGCAACCCGTCGAGCATCAGATTTTCATCAACAATCTCAATCAATTTGCAATTTTCCGCAATCAAACCGGCAACGCCGCCGGTTGCAATAATGCGTGGTTTTTCGCCTAATTCAGCAATCATTCGCCGCAAAATGCCTTCGGTCAAACCGAGATAACCGTAAAAAATTCCCGATTGAATCGAAGAAACGGTTGAATTGCCGATAACACTTTCGGGTTTTACGAGTTCGACGCGCGGCAGTTTTGAAGTTTTTATAAAAAGTGATTCGCTCAAAGTGCTGATTCCGGGCGCGATTATTCCGCCGAGATATTCGCTTTGTGAATTTACCGCGTCAATCGTCGTCGCCGTGCCGAAATCACAAACGATGCACGGCGCACCATATTTTCGGGTGGCGGCGAAAGCGGCAACGAGTCGGTCAACGCCAATTGTTTCCGGCGGATTATACTTTATTTTTAAGCCGAAATCGAAAGTGTTATCAACGAAAATCGGTTTCAGATTATGAAATATTTCTCCGTATTCTTGAAAAGATTCTTTTAATTCTGGAACTACCGAGGAAATTATAATTGCGGAAATACTGTGGTTTAGCTGATGTGAAACCGATGAATCCAGTTCGTTCGCAATTTGATGTCGAACCGTCGGAATCGTAAATCGAGAGAGCAAAATTTCGTTATCAAAAACGCCGAATTTGACGGAAGAATTGCCGATGTCAATTGCGAGAAGCATTT
>JALYQJ010000309.1 GCA_030855875.1 Acidobacteriota bacterium | reverse complement strand
AGTTCGGACAATGCGAATGCAAAGCGGCTGAAAAAGGCTTAGTTTGCTACCACATCGCAGCGGGCGCGGCGGTCAACATCTATCGGCAAAGTTTGAAACGACAAGCTGCATAAAAGAGAAAGGCTTTCCTAAACCGGCAAGTTATAGAAAAGCCTATCTTGATCCAATCAACAAAAATCAACTGGAGTAACTAATGAACAATTTAACACAAACCCAACAAGACGCGAAACAAGCGTATCTCGACCGGCAAGCAAATCAAATGCTTGCCACATACCAAAACGCCGACCGAAGCGAAAGAAACGCCGTCATTCGGCAAATAGATTCGTTTCTCGAAACGTTGCCGAATGATGCAAAAATCTTCTGGCTAAAGTTTCGGGAAAAACTGGAAAGGCTAAATGAAATGAAAATGTAAATATTTAGGGAAAACTTAGTAGATATTTGAATGGTAGGGAAAAAGAAAGGGAAAAAGGAAAACGGCAACTATTATAGTTGCCGTAAACCATTGTAAACATTGGCTCCGCAGGTAAGACTCGAACTTACAACCCTTCGGTTAACAGCCGAATGCTCTGCCATTGAGCTACTGCGGAATATCGTCCGAAGACGAATCTAAAGATTAAAAACTTCTTTTTCGCTTGTCAAGCCGACTTGCACTTTTCGGGCGAAGATTCTAGATTTTAGCTAATGCAACACGAACTTATTTTAATTCTCGATTTTGGCTCGCAATACACGCAGCTTATCGCGCGTCGCGTGCGCGAACAGGGCGTTTATTGCGAGATTGTGCCGTTTCATTTTCCGCCGGGGGAACTTTTGGAAAAAAATCCGAAAGGCGTTATTTTATCCGGCGGACCGAGTTCGGTTTATGAAACGGACGCACCGCAGATTTCGGGCGAGTTTTACGAAAAAATTAACGCTCCCGTTTTGGGGATTTGTTACGGAATGCAGCTTTTAGCTAAAGATTTGCGCGGCAAAGTTTCGCCTTCCGACAAACGCGAATATGGACACGCGAAAATGCAGGTTTTGAGCGGCGAAACCGAACTTTTCCAAGGTTTGCCGTTTGAACTCGACGTTTGGATGAGTCACAGCGACCACGTTACGAGTTTACCCGACGGCTTCCGGCAAACCGCGACGACGGGCGATGTCGTGACGGCGATTGAGAATAAGGAAAAGCAAATTTATGCCGTGCAGTTTCACCCGGAAGTTTCGCACACGCCGCTCGGCAAGGAAGTTTTGCGGAACTTTTTGTTTGAAATTTGTTCGTGCAAAGGCGACTGGACAGCGAAACAGTTTATCGCGGAAGAAATCGAGAAAATCCGCGCCATCGTCGGCGAAACGGATAATGTCGTCTGCGGTTTGAGCGGCGGCGTTGATTCGACGGTTGCGGCGGTTTTGGTGCAGCAAGCGATTGGCGAACGGCAGACTTGTATCTTCGTCAATAACGGATTGCTTCGCGCCGGTGAATTTGAAGAAACGCTCGCGCTTTACAAAGAAAAATTACATTTGAACGTCATCGGCGTTGACGCTTCCGCCGAATTTTATGCGGTTTTGGAAAATGTCTCCGACCCGGAACTCAAACGCAAAGCAATCGGCGCGAAATTCATAGACGTTTTTGACGCGGAAGCCAATAAAATCGGCGATGTAAAATGGCTCGTGCAGGGAACGCTTTATCCCGATGTGATCGAATCCGTTTCGCTTCGCGGCGCATCCGTGACAATTAAATCTCATCACAACGTCGGCGGACTGCCCGAAAAAATGAATCTCAAATTGATCGAACCGCTGCGCGAATTGTTCAAAGACGAGGTGCGTTTGATCGGCAAAGATTTGAATATTCCCGACGAAATTTTGCAGCGACATCCTTTTCCCGGTCCCGGTTTGGGTGTGCGGATTTTGGGCGACATCACGCCCGAAAAAGTCGAACTTCTGCAAAAAGCCGACAAAATTTTCATCGAAGAACTGCACAATTTCGGAATTTACAAAGACGTTTGGCAAGCCTTCGCCGTCCTTCTGCCGATTCAATCGGTCGGCGTAATGGGCGATTTCCGCACTTACGAAAAGACAATCGCGCTCCGCGCCGTCACCTCAACCGACGGAATGACGGCGGATTGGGCGCGTCTGCCGTTCGATTTTCTGCAAAAAGTTTCGTCGCGCATCACATCGGAAATTAGAGGGATTAACCGCGTCGTCTATGATATTTCGTCCAAGCCGCCAAGCACGATTGAGTGGGAATAAATATGTTCAAGCAAATATTGATTGACAATTATAAGTAGATTATTTTCTAATTAAAGATGCAATAAAACCTCCTCCTCGAACGGCATAAAAAAATCCTTCGTAAAAAAATTGCAATTAAATTTTTCTGGGGCTGAA
>JALYQJ010000281.1 GCA_030855875.1 Acidobacteriota bacterium | reverse complement strand
CCATATGCTTTGAAAACATGCGGACGGTCTGTCGCCAAGCGACCATTATCCGGATCACCGTTAGCAGTAAAGCCCAAAGGTGGCAAGTCAAAGAAGCGATTGACATTTGGCGACGAACGACCAAATTCGTCAGAGCTAGCCAAACCTGAATAGTTACCGAACAAACGGCTAAAGGTATAGCTGGCATTGAAGAAATATTTAGATGCGCGCTTGTCAACGCGGATTTCAAATGCGTCATAGTCGCGTTGTGCTTTCGGGCAGGGTAGATTGGCGGTTTCTGAAATTTCGCAGACCAATCCAAATCCCGGATTTCCGATAATGTAGGCTTCACTGCCTTGATCATTGAAAACGCCTACGTCTTCAATCGTCCGGTCAATTTGTTTATGTGTGTAACGTGCCGCCAAAACAAAATTGTTCGACAATTGACGTTCTACGCCGAAAGTATATTCACTTTGACGGGCTGATTTAATATCAGGATCAACTGCGCCTGTTTCGAATATATCGGCACCTTCAAGGTTGGTCGCAATACGGAAGTCAAATTGACAACGCGAGAAACCGGAGCCGCCGGTTATCGGACAAGTTCCGCCGATCGGATCGGGATTGCTGCCGAGAATGTTTTGCAGCGTGTAGCTGGTAAAGTTTGAGCCGCGACCCGGTAAAATTTCAAAAAAGTCACGACGGAAGAAATCGCCGCCGAACGAGCCGCGCGGCAGTTCATACTTGAAGCGGTCATAGAACTGACCATAGTTGGCAAAGAGTTTGGTTTTGCCGTCGCCGGTCAAGTCAAACGCCACGCCGAGACGCGGAGAAATTTTATCGCCAAAGCCGAATTCGATGGCTTGAGAATCTGTACCACCAAAATTCGGGACCGTTTCTTTTTCGATACGAACGCCCAAATTAATGGTTAAGCGATTGTTAATCGTCCATGAGTCTTGAGCAAATAATCCTTGGTTATCACTGCTGGCTTCACCAACCGTGCCGAATCTTTGCAAAAGTCCAGAGCCGAGATAACAACCCGTCGGTTGACCCGGAGTGCATAATGATCCTGTCGGAGCGACCGGAGCAAGAGCGCTAATGGCACGACCGTAAAAGAGTTGAATAATACCCAAACCTGCATAACCCTGGTCTACCGTATTAAATAAGCGGTTCAACTGGTATCCGAATTTAAAGTTGTGACGACCGCCGAGATTAATGCCAACTAAACTGGCATCAGCATCGAATGTTCTGCGGGTTGAAACGTCATAAGCAATTTGGAAGTTGTTGCCAATATTTTGGAAACCTTGTTCGCAGCCCGTAGTCGCCACAGTATTTACTGCTCCGGAAACTTGAGCGCAAATGTATCTCGCGCTTTGCGGCAGACCATACGAACTGAGTTTTTCATTCAGGAAACTGCGTCCGCCACGGAAATTCAAGACCAAATAATTGGTCGGATTATAAGTTACTTGTCCATTAATGGCGTTAGCATTTTGTCTGCCGCCCTGTTGTCCAAGTAATTCCGCTCCGGTCAGTCTTCTCGGTGCTGCTACCGTACCGAAATTAACCGATTGCGGCGCGCCTGCCAGACCTTCGGTAAAACCGGGAAGTACGCCATCCTGAACAATCGGGTTGTAAAGGAAAGTTCCGAACACGCGAAGTTTTGAAAACGGTTGAGCATCAAGACGAACAAATGCTTCTTCTTGTTTAAGACTCGATTGATAGGTAATAGTATTGTTGACAAAGCGTCCGGTTGGATTTGCTGCGTTATTGCCTGCAACACTATTACTAAAATAATCAATTGTTCTGGTGGTGTTGAAAATTTGCGGAGCATACGTCGCCGAGAACCAAAGTCTTTCTTTGATAATCGGACCGCTGACAGAGGCAACCGGGAAGAAATCCACGCCGCCATCAGTTGGCGGTCGGAAAAATTCGGTGCTGCCCGGACCGTTGGATATGCCGCCGGCTGTAAACGCGCTTAAAACCGGGCGACGGTCGCCTTGAAGTTTGCCCGGACGGAATGAAGCACCGAAGTTGCCGCGGAAACTGTCATTGCCGCCCGATGTGACAACGTTGATAATACCGCCGGTCGCGCCGCCGTATTCGGCTTCATAACCGGTTGATTTAACCTGAACTTCTTGAACAATCTCGAACGGAACATTAAAGTTAGAATTTAATTGACCGGTACGGAAGTTTGTCACTTCTTGTCCGTCAAGAATAAATACGTTTTCCGCACCCGAAGCTCCATCGATTTGGAAACCGGAGGCAAGCGGTTCCGGGCGAACGTTCGGGGCAATTTTCAGCAAACTGGCAAATTGCGTTCCCGCTGGCAAATCTTCAATGATTTGCTTTGTAATATTAGTGTCAATTTTGGTGTCCGTCTGGTCAATCGTAACTGCGCTGTCGGTAGTTACGTTAACGATGTTTTCACCGCCGCCGACTTCTAATTGTACGTTGACGGGTGTCGATTTATCGACAACTACGCTAACATCGGCACGCGATGTTTTGAATCCGGTTCCCGTCACCGTCACAATATATGTTCCGGATGGAATCTGATTGAATTGAAAGAAACCATTTTCATCGGTTGTCACCGTCTGGTTAAAACCGGACGTTGAACCCGTGCTTTTAGCCGCTACGGTCGCGTTGGGAACAATCGCGCCCGCCGGATCGGTAATGGTTCCTTCAATATTGCCTGTGGTTCTCTGTCCGAATGCAATTGCCGCGAAGCAAAGGATAAAGGACATAACCAAGGTCATAAATTTGAAGTTTTTATTCATTTTAATCTCCTATAAAAAATTGGGGTTTTTATTTTGCAGTAGAAGTTTTAACGACTCATGGAGCCAACTGCAATATTTATTCCGAATATGTCTAAAGCAAATATAAAGCCATTAAACAACTGGCACGAATCTTCGTAACAAATTATTGCAATTAAACGGTTTATATGTGGCAGACGTGGGAATGTTACAGTCGAAGATTGAAATCACCTTTCAATTACTTGGAAATAATTCAACTTTTTGGATTTTTAAGGTTAAAAATTTATCAGATGTCCCATTTTTTCCTTTTTCGTCTTCAAGTAATGAGCTGCGGGTTCTTGAGATTCGACTTCAATCGGAACTCTCTCAATAATCTGTAAACCGGCTTCTCTCAAAGCCTTAATTTTATCGGGGTTGTTCGACATCACGCGAACTTTGCAAAGTCCGAGGTCAAACAGAATTTCCGCACACTGCTGATATTCACGGGCATCGACGGCAAATCCGAGTTTTTCATTAGCTTCAACCGTATCGGCACCTTCGTCTTGCAGAGCATAAGCACGAATTTTGTTGATAATGCCGATTCCTCGTCCTTCCTGCTGCTGATAGACGACTGCGCCGCGACCTTCGGCTTCGATTAGCTGCATTGCTTTGTTTAATTGCGGACCGCAGTCGCATTTGATTGAACCGAAGACATCGCCTGTCAAACATTGCGAATGAATTCGCACCAGCGTCGGAATGTCTTTACGCATTTCTCCTTTATAAAGAACAACGAATTCCTCATTACTATTTAATGAACGGTAACCGGCAATCTTAAAATCGCCTGTTTGTGTGGGAAGATCAGCCGTTGCTACTCTTTCAACTGAAATAATACGGTTTTTCGGCTGACAATTATTACTGCTGTTTGTTGTCAAATTATAAAGCTCCACGACGATTAATTGGATTTTGTAAAGCAATTATAACTCTTAACTATAAAAATTTATAGAACTAATTACAAAAATTAAAATTTTTATTTTGTGAGGTCATAAATTATTGTTTTTGAATAATGAGCAAAAGAAAAACGACTGTTTGCCTGCATATTATAGAGCGGCGTGACAGTCGTTTGATGCATTTCTTTCCGAAATGAAAATTACTTTTCTTCTTTTGTGTTTTCAGTCTTTTCCGGGTTTTCAGGCTCTTTTTCCGATTCGTGATGGGCAAAAACCGCTCCGTCGTTTCCGCCGAATATGCCCGATAAAAGTCCGCTTAGAACTTCCGAAATCTTTGAAGGTTCATTGTTTCCGTTTATACTAACCGGGTTGATTTGTTCAACTTCGGCAAAAGCATAATCTAACTTAATGAGTTCCGCCGTGATATGCCGACAAAATGAACAGTTAACCAGATGATTAATTACCGGCTGCGATTCGCGCCGTTGTAAATTACCCTCGACAAAAGCCGCGAGCGAATCTTCATCCAGATGCGATTTGCCGGATGCTTCTAAACCGTTAATTGAAGAATTCACCCGCAAAAACCTGCCGAGCAGTTCTTGTATTTGTAAATCCTGAGAATAATTTAACCCCTTATTTTCCATTTCAACACCAGCCTCCCGAACGAAAGACGTAAATCTTTCGTAACATTTGCATAAAAAACGATTAGAAGGGGCGTAATTGAGAGTTTTTGATGTGCGGAACTATTTTCAAGTTGTCATCAAATTTCGGTATAGAGAAGAACCGGCAAGGTCTTCGGTAGCGAGCGACAGGCAAATTTCGATGTCTTCTTTTTTTAGATGATGTTTTTCCTGAAGTTCGGCGCGAAAAATTTGCAGAACCTTCGCGTAACATTTCTCCAGCCAGCGCATAATTGTTGATTCGTGAATGCGGCTGGCAGGGTCTTTTTCGCGGTTGGTTGATTTTCTTTGAAACCAGCCGCGCAGCGGCGACGACTCGTTTTCGACAAGTAGGGCAATCTCGCGCAGTTTAAGGTTTTCGACGTGATAATAAAGCAGCAGAAGTTTTTCGTGAGCATCCAAACTTGCAAACGCCGTTTCGATTGCCGAAAGCGTTGCTTTTCGATAGCGTTCTTTGGCGATATGATCAATCATATCGCTTTCGCCGCCGCGCGGTAGTTCGGCAAAATTTGCGTGCGCCGCGCCTTCGCCGACGGTTTCCGTCATCTCATCGAGCGAAACTTCGTCGTGCGAGGCGCGGTGCAAATCAACCAGCGAATGCCAGATAACGGTTCGCAGCCAGCCGCGCAAACTTCCGCGACCGCTGTAAGTAGCAAACTTTGAAACCCGTTCGCCGTCAACGACTCGAGTGCCGTAAAGTTCGACGTAAACCGTATCAATTACTTCCTGCGCGTCAATCTCGGTTTTCGCCAAATGTCTGGCGACTCTTTCCAGGTAAGAGCGATGCTGCTGATCGAATTCCCACCAGGCGCGTTCGCTGCCCGCCGAGCAAGCCAGAGCCATAAATAAATCATCGGCTTGAATTTGCCGGAGAAAGTCTTTTACTTCTTCACTTTTCGGCTCTTCAGGAAGAGCAGCGGAAACGAATTTTTGCAGCGTTTTATGCAGGGATTTTTTGAAGCAATCCAGGCGAACTCCGAAATTAGGCGCGGTTTCATTACATCGCGTGAACATTTCATCCATCAAAGACGAACAATCTTTGATTAAATCTTCATTTATCCTGACTTGGGGAAACATTTAGCTTGACATTATAAACAAATTTTCCGGTTTACACCAGCTTTTTTCGTATCTGTTTAAAATATTTTTTTCGACTATAAAATGTCACACATAGAAGGGTAATAAAAAGCCTGTTTATTAAATTTTTAATTAACTCAAACTCGACTCTAGACTTAAATTCTGCGGTGGAACATCCGGCGGCTGATTTTGCAATTTTTCGTCAACGTATTGAAGCTGATAAAGCCGCCAGTAAAGACCGCGAATTCCCAAAAGTTCGTTGTGCGTTCCGGCTTCGCGCAGTTCGCCGTGATGAAAAACTAAAATTCGGTCGCATTTTTGAATTGTCGAAAGCCGGTGCGCGACGACGAGCGATGTTCGCGCCTGCATCACGCGCTCGACTGCTTGTTGAATCAATTGCTCGGTTTCCGTGTCAATCGAACTCGTCGCTTCATCGAGAATCAAAATTTTCGGGTCGAACGCCAACGCGCGCGCAAATGAAATCAATTGTTTCTGTCCGACGGAAAGCCCCGCGCCGCGCTCTTTCACTAACGATTGAAAGCCGTCGTCGAGTTTGTTGACGAATTCGTCGGCGTGAACTTCTCTCGCCGCCCAACGGATTTTTTCTTCGTCAATTTTCGCGTTTCCGAGTCGGATGTTTTCTTCAATCGAACCGCTAAACAAAAAAACGTCCTGCAAAACGACGGCGAAATTCTCGCGCAAATCCTGCAAATTCCATTCGCGCACATCAACGCCGTCGAGCAGAATTTTGCCTTTTTGCACATCGTAAAAGCGCATCAGAAGATTCGTCACGGTCGTTTTCCCGGAACCCGTATGACCGACGAGCGCGATAGATTCGCCCGGATTTATCGCAAAGGAAACATTCTTTAAAACCCATTCGTTTTCTTTATAAGCAAACCAGACGTTACGAAATTCGATTTTTCCAACGGCTTTCCCTGTCTTTTTCGGTTGTTCGGGCGTTTCAATCGTAACGGGCAAATCGAGCAGAATAAAAATTCGGTGCGACGCGACAATCGCGGCTTGCAAAACATTAAATTTGTCGGATAAATCCCGAATCGGCTGAAAAAGCTGTTGCGAATATTGAACAAAAGCGATAACAACACCGATTGTCAAAGCCTGTCCGCCCGCCGACATTCCGGTTAAAATTTCGTAGCCGCTAAACCAAAGCACGAGCGCAATGCCGATTGCGCCGATAAAATCTACGAGCGGATAAAAAATCGCGTAATAATAAATCGTTTCGATATTGGCGTTGCGATAATCGTCGTTGATTTCGGCAAAACGATTTTGCGCCTTCGCTTCAGCGTTAAAAAGTTGAACGGTCTGCGCTCCCGAAATATATTCCTGCAAAAAAGCGTTGAGTTTGGCGTTGCGCGTCCGAACTTTGTCGAACCCCGAACGCGCCTGTTTGCGAAACCAATTCGTCGCCGCAAAAAGAAGCGGAATCGTGATTAGGGAAACAAGCGCAAGTTTCCAATCGAGATAAAACATCATTCCGACAATGGCGAAAATAATCACCAAATCACCGAGAACGTCAATTACGCCCGACGTAAAAAGATCGTTCAGCGCGTCAACATCCGAAGTAATCCGCGTAATAATTCGCCCGACCGGATATTTGTCGTAATAAGCGACCTCCTGCCGCTGCAGCTTCGTGTAAATCTGCGTTCGGATGTCGAACATTACCTTTTGTCCGACAGTGTTAAGCAAAATTTCCTGAATATATGAAAAAATAAAGCGAAAAAGAAACAAACCGAAAAAGGCGAACGCGAACAGCCATAAACCGTCCACGTTTTTTGGCGTGATGTAATTGTCAACCGCCATTTTCGTAAAAAACGGCTGTAGACTGATTAAAATATTCGTCACGAATGTGAGAACCAGAGCAATCGCCGTTAGTTTCCAATACGGTTTGAGATAACTCATCAGCCGCTTAACGACGCGCCAATCATAAGTTTTCCCAATCGCTTCTTCTTCGTGAAATTTTTTTGCTTCTTCGGACATTCGTTATTTAGATTTTGGATTGGCAATTTTGCTTTGCGGATAAATTTTATTTGAGAAAATTCAGTTTACCGAATCGAGCCTCAAGGCGCGAAATCCGGCTTGAGCAAAATGTTTATCGCAGGTGAGAGCGTCCGTAATATCGTATTCGCGCATCACGACGAACGAAATACAGTCAACCAAACCCCAAGATTTATCGGCGTGTGTTTTGTAAAGCTGAAATGCTTTGTTGAAAAGAGTTTCGTCGAGGCGGACGATTTCTACTTCTTTTGAAGCAAAAAACTCTTCAAAAATCTCTATGACCTGCGATTTGTAATTTCGGGCTAAAGAATTTCCGATTTCAAGCAAAACGGCATCCGTCACGAGCAGCGGCTGTTTATCATAAAACTCCACCAATTCATTGGCTTTGGTATGATACTCGTCACGCTCATTAATCAATGCGACGATATAAAAAGTATCAACGAATGTTTTCTTCAATATTTTTCTCTCCGTTCGCATACAAGTCAAAATTTTCGGCGGAATCGGGCGGAGCTTGAATTTTGATTTTTTGCAGCCGTTTCAATAAACCGGGCTTTTCATCTTTTTCTTCAATCTTTTCAATAAATTCGTGAATCTTCGGCAAAACGCTTTCCGGCAGATTACGCACTTTGGCAACGATTTCTTCTCTGATATTCATATATTCACATCTCGCAAAGAAATATATTATCGCACAAAATCAGGCGTTGAGCATTGCCAATCCAAAATCCAAAATCTAAAATCTAAAATCTAGATGAGTCGTTTTATCAACAACCGCAAAGATAATTGGCAGCGTTTGGAAGATTTGCTTTCGCTCGTGCGCGGCGATTCGCTGCGCGGATTGTCGAGAATGGAAGTGCGCGAGTTCGGCGAACTTTACCGCCGCGCCGCGTCCGATCTTGCCATCGCCCGCAGCGAATCGCGTGATCCGAAACTCGTAAATTATCTCAACAGTCTGGTCATTCGCGCTCACGGCAAGATTTACCGCGCCGAATCGCAGGGTGCAAATCTGATCTGGCAGTTTTTCGCTAAAGATTTTCCCGAGACTTTTCGCCAAAATTCGCGTTATATGCTAATTGCCTTCGGCGTTTACGCGCTGTTTGCGGTTTTCGGTTTCGCGGCAACGTGGCGCGATACGGATTTTACGCATTTCGTAATGCTCGAAGGCGTGACCGATCAGATCAAAGCGAATAATCAATGGTGGCTCGACTTAAACGAAGCCAATCAGGTCGGTTCCAGCCAGATTTTGACGAATAATATTCTGGTGACGTTTCGCGTTTTTGCGATGGGCGCGTTTTTCGGAATCGGCGCGTTTTACGATTTAGCATTTGAAGGCGCACGTCTCGGCAGCGTGTTCGCCGCTTGTTACAAACTGAATCCGCCGTTCGGCGACGCGCTCGCAACCTTCGTCGTCGGACACGGCGTGGTCGAGCTTTCAACGATTTTCTTTTGCGGCGGCGCGGGAATGATGATCGGTTACGCGATGATAAATCCGGGCGATTTAACACGCGGCGCGGCGTTAAAAAAGAAAGGAATCGAAGCAGCGCGAATCGTTATCGGCTGCGCGACTTTTCTCGTCATCGCGGGGATAATCGAAGGCTTTCTATCGCCGTCCGCGCTTCCGCCGATTGTCAAAATCGGAACCGGAGTTCTGACGGGAGTTGCGATGTATTCTTATTTATTTTTAGTCGGACGCGAAGAAAATTTGAGTACAGATTAACGGCGTAATGGACCTATGTCCGAAACCGATTACACGCAACTTCGAGTTTAATGGATAACGTGAAAAGAAAGTCGCTGTTTCGCCCTCAAGTCCAATGGTAGGATGAAAGACGGGCTTTCGACTTCCGTTGAAGTTGAGCCGCTATCGGCGTAAAATACTTACGTCCCGGTGCGTTTCGCTTGTTTGATAAAGAACCGACAGATTAACCATTTGTCGCCAACAAGGTGAATGCTTGGCGGGTGACGGTCAGTTTCCAAACTTAAATCATAAACCGTTTGGCTTTTTTCAATAAAACCGAATGAGTTTCATCCAATGGATAGGCGACCGTCATTCAATGCCATTACCCGATACGACCATAGACCAACTTTTCAAGTTGAAGTCTCCAATAGCTGACTGGAACAGAAAAACCAGTTCAAACTTTGAACCGAGGTCTTCTGCAAATACGGCATCATCGGCAAATAATTGTGATTTCAAAGTTCTTTGTCAATCAACTTGAACCGCCATTCGGCGATCATTACCATTATCCTGCCGCAGATCAAACAATTTTGGCAGCACGGTCATTCTCCGTGCTTGACTGCTTCTTTCATAGCTGATTTGTTGAGCGGTTGTTCATCTTGAGGCGACTGCCAAAAGTGCTGCTTTTGCCGCTTGGGGCAACTCGACGGGAACAAAATAACTTGTTGAAAAGAGATAGTCTTCGCCCGATTCGTCAACTACTCTAACCAGGTTTCGACGCTCCGCTTTTTCGTCCGCTATCACACGATAAACTTTCCATAACAGTAA
>JALYQJ010000280.1 GCA_030855875.1 Acidobacteriota bacterium | reverse complement strand
CGTATGTGGAGATGAACCGCCGTTTAAATTCCGGTTTGGCTCAATCTAGCAATTTTCTCTACGTATGTGGAGATGAACCGGTTTTCCGGCTTGACCTAAGCGCGGATGCGTTATTTTCTCTACGTATGTGGAGATGAACCGAATGCGCACAGAGTTATCCGATTTGGTATTGCATTTTCTCTACGTATGTGGAGATGAACCGCCGAAGCCGCGCCTAAAACGAAATTATGGCAAATTTTCTCTACGTATGTGGAGATGAACCGACAAGGGAAATAGTCATCTAAGTTTTGAACTGATTTTCTCTACGTATGTGGAGATGAACCGCGATGTGGCGGTGGCGGAAATGGATAAGCCGTCTTATTTCTCATTTAGCAATCTAATTACAGATGTTCTGCCAATTTTTAGTCGTCTAGCGATTTCTGATTTACTCAATCCATTTCCGTTATCGTAAAGTTTTATAACTTCTTCTTTTTTATTTGCTGCCGTTTTTGGTCTACCGTGCGCTTTACCTTTGCTTCGCGCTTCAGCGATTCCAGCCTTCACTCGCTCTTTTAATATAGAGCGTTCAAATTCAGCAAACACCGCCAGCATTCCGGCTAATGCTTTTCCCGACGGCGTGGTTAAATCTAATGACTCATTCAGAGAGACAAAACTGACTCCAAGAGAATTCAGTTCGTCGAGCGTCGTAATCAGGTCAGCCAGACTTCGACCAAACCGGTCTAATCTCCAAACGAGAATGCAATCAATCTTTCTCTGTCTTGCCAACTTTAAAAGCTCTTCGCGTTTCGGTCGCGTCTTCGCTCCCGATGCGACATCGGATATTTCAATTTCGATTTTCCATTTCCGGCGTTTGGCGAACTCGCGCAAATCTTTTATCTGAAGGGGGAGGGTTTGCTGATCCTGCGTCGAGACGCGGGCGTAAATTCCAACTTTCATATTTTTATAAATTTTTACAAAATTATTTTTGAAAATCAGTAATTCGGGGTGTCCAAAAACCCCTCAAAAAACGGCTCAAAAATGTTCAATGAATACGGGCTATTTGTGAGTGTATTATAGCATGTCCGAAAAGAGTAGTTTTTGGACACTACTAATCGGAATTTCGCTTTTGTGGATAAAGTCTGAAATAACTATTGATTTTATATCAAAATAGAAATGAGAAGAGGTGTTAAAAGCAGAAAAGATTTCGCTCTTTAGGTATTAGTGAAATTTCCGAGAGGTATTCCTTAAATCGAAATCTCTCCCAGTTTTTTCTGCTCTCAATTTCAGAATAGTATTCAGAATGCTAAGAGAGAAACCTGCCAGGACGTAGTTCTAGAAGAAAAATTTACACCTTTATTGTAAGCGGGCTTCAATAAAGTACGGCATTATGAATCAGACAACGAACTCAAAATTAGAATCTTTGAGGTAAAAACAATCGAGTTGACCCTGATTGCTTGCCCTATAGCTCTCCACTAAATCTTCAACCTTTTTCATATGCGCGGCGTTTTCTTCTTGCGTCTTTATATTCTCTGAACTGCTGTTGAACCACAGTTTGAACGCCTGATTGACTTTCGAGTGGCTGCCTTTGTGTTCGTTCGACAGACGCGAATCAATGATTGCTTCGACTACTTTCAAATCGGGGTTTGCGTGCGCTCCGTTTCCGCAGAAAATATAGTGGTCGGCGATTATCCTTTTACAAAAATCACGGTCAATGTTATGTTCCGAGCCGTGATGTTGCACTTTGAGAACATCAACGTGCAGAGTACCATTTTTCTTGATCTTCTTCTGCATTTCAAGTCCACTCAAAATGTCGAGATGATGCCCGTCGCCGGTCAGCAGGATCGTTTTTATCTTACCGTCCGCATTCTTTTCCTCCACCATAAACATCAGAGAGGCGAGATTAGGAACGGTTACTTTTCGGCGGATGCCGAGTTTTTTTTCGGCACTCATATCGAGCTTTTCCAAAAGTTTGAATGCCAGCATTTCCGATTGCGCGGCGGCGGCTCCGACGATTTGGTTGATTTCCGTAGAAAGCGAATTTCCTATTCGGCGTTCGGTGCGGCGCGAGTTTTCTTCGACGCGGGAAATAGTCTGCTTATTTTCTCTAAGCCACTTTTGCCATTCTTCTTTCAAGTCTTCAAGATCGGTTTTCGCCGGTCCAATGATGTGCCACTTCATTCCGCCAACCTTTATGGGAGCAGGCGGTTTGCCGTCCGCCGTTTTGCGAAGCATCATCAGTTTGCCGTCTGCTTCAGGATTAAGTTTGATGGCGAGTTGTTTTTCGCCCAGTCGCCGCGACAGATTGATGGCTTGTCGGATGCTGGTTGCCGCGTCCTGATGAAACTGCGCCATCCGAATAAATTTTTGCGTGTCGCCTCCGGCTAAGACGGCGACCGTTGCCGCGAGCATATCTTCAATTTCTCCGTTATTATCCTCGACCTGTTCGTGAAAAGCGTTGTGCCACACGCGGTCAACGGTCGGCGGGCGCAGCACTTCCGGCTTCTTGAAATTTGTGTTGAGGGCGACTTTCGTTTGAAAATCGAAGATGCTCCACTCAACCGCGTCGTCCATCATTCGCAGTATCCCGGATATATGATCTTCGTCAATATGCGAAACGTAAACGACATCGAGTTTGCCGCCCGACTGCCGTAGATTGTCGAGGTAGGGAGCGACATGTTCGGTGTATGTATCGGGCATTCCGCCGTCAACCAGAACGCGGCTTCCGTCTAATCCTTCGAGCAGCAGACAATCGCCTTTGTCCGATTGAAAAACAACTATTTTCATTATTTTATCTCCTTGCGTTGATTGATGCTCGCCGCCTCTTCCAGACAGTTTTCAGGAGCGATGCGCCCGAACCCGGCGGTGTTTAGCCATTTAAAGTCCGCCCCCGGAAGCGGACGCGAAGTACATTGAACGATGCCTTCGATTTGCGCCGCCGTCAGATTCGGTTCCGTCGCCAGCATCAAACCGATGACACCTGTAACGAACGGACTCGCCATACTCGTGCCGGTCATTGCCACCCAATGTTTATCCGCCGCCGCGAAACCGTTTGCCGCGATAATCTGCGTTCCGGGCGCGGCAACGTCCGGTTTAAATCTGCCGTCGCGGGTCGGTCCCTGACTGCTGGTGATATTGATTAATTCTTTGGCTTCATCAAGATTGGCGACGGAAATAACACGAAATCCGCAACCTAAAGAACTGACCGATGAATTGTCAACCATTGATTTTTGCGAGAAAAATGACGGAAATCTCCAGGCAAATTTATTGTCGCCGATTTTTCCGACGCGGCGCGGGTCGTCGCGCTCGATCCAGCCGTGGTATCTGCCGTCTTTGACCTCAAGCCCGTGCAGCCGCACTGTCCATTGTCCGGCAGGAACTCCGACGATGCCCGATTCATTGAGAAATGGACTTAAATATACCGAGATGTAGTTACTGCCGTTCGCCGGATTATAAACTTCGTTATAGACGCTGATAAAGGTTTTGTCAGAAAGCTGTTTGTTTTCGATAAATGAACGCGGTTCAATCGGTCCGATCCAATCCATTCCCGGAGGCTTGACGGACACGGTAAATCTATCCTGCGAGCTATACCAAATTTCAAGTTCGTTTTCCGAGATGTCAGCGATGCCGTTGCCGACGACGAGCCATTCAATATCGGCGACCAGCCCGCGTGCCGGAACTACGCCGCTCGTGTGGATTCTGCCCATCACATAACCGACATCGCCGTCGAACTGGGCAACTTCCTGCCCGGCGTTGCCCGCCGCGACGCAAATCGCGCGTCCCGGTAGCGCAACTGCCGAATCAATCCAGCGATTGAGTGCGCTGCTGCCGTCGTGGGCATGACCGTTGGTTCCCAGACTGATGTTGATGGCGACCGGAACGCCGAGTTCTTTGGCGAGATTAATCAAATAATCAACGGCGTGCGCCAAACGGGTCGAATCGAAAAAATTGCGGCGGCGGTCGTTATCCTCGCGCGACAGCGAAACGACGACTCCAGCAATCATCGCTTTAGAGCAGACTCCGTGATTTCCGGCGGCGATGCTGGCGACGTGCGTACCGTGTGAGGATTCATCCATTTGCGACTGCGGTTCTAATCGGTAAGCTGGCAGATTGAACGCGGCGGCGTTTCCGATTGCCGTGTCGAGTTGTTCTTTGGTAAATTCCGAGCCGTAATCGAATGTTTCAGGATTGGTTTGAGCGTCGCGGACGCGCGGTGAAACGCGCGTTTCACCACCCTGATCCCAAATACGTAAGAATCGCGTTTTTCCGGTATCGTCAAGAAAATCGGGATGCGAGAAATCGAAACCCTGAACGTCTATAATCCCGACGAGAATATTCTCCCCGTCTCGATGATTGGTCGCCGATCCGAAATTCCAGCGCGTAATGAGCGGCTCAGCAACTTTAGCGTTGGAGATATCCGGCGTTGGCGCGGAAACATTCGCCCCCATTTCAACGAAGGAAACATTTTCATCATCCGCCAGTTCTTTGAGTTCCTTAAAATTAACCGTCGCCGTAATAATATTTCCTCTTCGTGCGGTTTCTCCAGGCAGTTTCGTTCCTTCCTTCGGCGGTCTGACGGTCTGAATAAAAACATTGGTGTAAACGTTTTCCGGCAGTTTTTTCATTGAACCGCGCTTGGCTGATTTGGGAAGTTCCGAGGCTTGAACGGGGCAGGATTGGTCGGTAATGGCGACCGGAACTTCTTCGAGCAACTTATTGTCACTGACGATTACGCCGCCGCATTGCTCGGAGCGCAGAGCGTTGACTTTCGCGCTGCCGTTTGAAATGACGCGCAGTTTCGGTTGTACTTTGCGAAATCCTTCACCTAAAAGCGTTTTTTTTCTGATTGCCATTTTTCACTCTCCTACAAAATTAAAGATTGATTACTGATTTCAGCAGTTAATAATTCTTTCATCCGACACCGACCGCCGGATAAGGAAATCGCGCGGGCGGCGAAAGTTTTGCGTCATAGTATTTTCTGACGGCGGCATCGGACACCGCGTATCCCCAGTTGATAATTCTGTCCTGCGTTATCGTGTCGAGCTTTTTGAGCCGGGTTGCCGTCTTCGCCAGAACGTCAGTCATCGTAAATGGACAGTCGAGCGCGTTCGCAGTTCCAAAA
>JALYQJ010000278.1 GCA_030855875.1 Acidobacteriota bacterium | reverse complement strand
CGTTCGGCCAAGGCTGAAATTTCCTCAAAAATCTCATCCGAACGAAGCGGTTCGCGCCCGTACAAAACGATGACGCGGTTAGCTTCTTCAAGCCCGCGTTCGATGCGCGATTTTAAAACGTCTTTGTCGAGCGCATCGGCGACGCGAATGCCGCGCCGCCCAATTTTGTCTTCGTAAGCTGGCCCAATGCCGCGCAAAGTTGTTCCGACTTTTTCATTACCAAGCCGCTCTTCCGAAGTGTGATCGAGGGCGCGATGATACGGCATAATCAGATGAGCGCGGCTCGAAACTTTTAATCTTTCGGGCGTGATCGAAATGGATTGCGCCTCCATTTGATCAACTTCTTCAAAAAACGCCTTCGGGTCAATTACCATTCCGTTGCCGAGAACGCAGACCGCATCTTCGTGAATAATGCCTGACGGCAAAAGACGCAAAACGAACGCTTTTTCGCCGACATAAACCGAATGTCCGGCGTTGTGTCCGCCCTGATAACGCGCCACGATGTCGAAGCGGTCAGCCAGCAAATCAACGACTTTTCCTTTTCCTTCGTCGCCCCATTGTGCGCCGATAATTACAATTATCATAAATGAGTAGAGAGTAGAGAGTAGAAAGTAGAGAGTCAGAAGATTTTTTCTCTCCACTCTCCACTCTTTACTCTCCACTATTTTTTCCAATCTTCTTTCAGCATCGCGTAAATCGCCCAATCACGAAATTCACCGTTTAGGCATTCGACTTGTCGGTGAATGCCTTCGAGTTGAAAATTTAATCTCTCAGGAATCGCGCGGCTTTTTGCGTTGTCCACGTTGCAGTTTATCTGCACACGATTTAACTTTAATTCATCAAATGCGTAATCAATCAAAACGCGGCAACTGCGCGTGGCGATGCCCTTTCCTTGCTCGTTTTTCGCCAGCCAGTAACCGGTTTGAATTGATTTATTGGTTGAGTCGAGATGATGCAAACCAATCGTGCCGACGATTTTACCGTCGAGTTTTATAGCTGTTGCAAACGAACCGTTTTCCGCCAGCTCGATCAGATTCTTTTTAATAAAATCACGCGCCGTTTCAATCGAATAATCATCGCTCACCCACGGCATCCACTGTTTAAGCTGTTCGATATTTTCGCGCACCACCGCAAAAATTTCTTCCGCGTCGCGCTCCGTCGGCAAAGACAATTCTAATTCTTCATCAATTTTGTATGAAAACATTCTTCAATTAAACGCTTTTTATCGTTTTGTCATTTGATAAAGCTGAACGTATTTTCGCGCCGCATTTTCCCACGAATTATCCGTCGTCATTCCGTTTAGCTGCAATTTGCGCCACGATTCCGGTTCGTAATAAGCGAATAACGCTTCGTAGATTTTTTCCAAAAACTTGTCAGCTTGATATTCGCCGAACTTGAAACCGTTGCCGACATTATTTACACGGTCGTAATTTTTGACCGTATCGTCCAAGCCGCCGACCGCGCGAACAATCGGAATTGTGCCGTAGCGGAGCGAATACATTTGATTTAGCCCGCACGGTTCAAATTTTGAAGGCATTAAAAACATATCGGCTCCGGCTTCGATCAAATGCGCCAAATCTTCGTTGTAGCCGCGATAAATGCCGACTTGTCGCGGCGCGTAGTCACGAAGTCTTTGCCAGAAATCTTCGTATTCCTTCGCGCCCGAACCGAGCGAAACGATATACGAGCCGGTTTCCAAAATCGCGCCCGCAACCTGCATCATCAGATCAATTCCCTTTTGCGAAGTGAGCCGCGTAATCGAAGCAAAAATAGGTTTTTCCGTATCCGTCGGCAGGAAAAAATGTTCAAGCAAAGCCTGTTTGCATTCGCGTTTTCCACCTAGATTATGCGCGTCGAAATGCGCCGGTAAAACGCGGTCGGTCGCCGGATTCCATTCGTCGTAATCAACGCCGTTCGTAATGCCAATCAAACGATGCGAACGGACGCGCAAAAGCCAGTCGAGTCCGTAACCTTCTTCGGGAGTTTGAATTTCGTAAGCGTAACGCGGCGAAACGGTCGAGAGCATATCGGAAACGGCTAAACCCGCCTTTAATGCCGAAGCGTAACCGTTAAACATAAAAGCGTTTCTGGCATAATCACTCGAAAACCCGAATTTCCACAATTCTTCCGCGCCGAAACCGCCCTGATACGCCATATTGTGAATCGAAAAAACCGTTCGCGTATCGCGCCAGTAATCGTTCCAAATCCGCCGGTCGGCGATTTCGACCGCCGCAAAACCGCAATGCCAATCGTTCAGATGCACGATGTCCGGCGGCGCGCCGATCCGTTCGAGCAGAATCAGCGCGGCGTGATTAAAAAAAGCGAACCGCTCGTAATCTTCCGTGTAGCCGTAAATCGAATCGCGGTGAAAAAATTCGGGAGCGTCAATCAAAAAAGTCGGCGAGCCATTCGCTTCCGAGTAGAACGCTTTGGCGCGAAACGGCTTTCCGCGCCAATCAACCCACAAATCGTCAATCGCCAACTGCCACAGATATTCGCCTTTCGTCTGGCGATAACACGGCGTAATCAAAACGCTGTCCACGCCGATTTGCTTTAACGCTTTCGGCAATGCGCCCGCCACGTCGCCCAAACCGCCGGTTTTTGAATATGGAACTGCTTCCGCAGAAAGAATGGCTACTCTCATTTCAGTTATCAGTTATCGGTTATCGCTCATCAGTTGTCAAATTTCAAGTTTCAGTTTTCGGTTGATTATGTAAGTTAAAAAATTTTGCGATTCTTTGGGTTTCGGTATAATTTATGAATGCTCAAAATGGTTTTTTTCATACAAAATTATCCGAGCCGTTTATAATATTGCGATAATGCCAAACACTTAATCGCTTGTTTATATTGATGAAACTTAAAATTTCAAACATAAACCGGATTTAATTCTCAACATTGATAGTGCTGAGTATTTCGGAAATAGCTTTACAGCACTAAATATTAATTAGTTAAACCACTTGAAATACATCTTCAAATTATATGGGAACCTTACTTTTTACTAAGATTAAAGAAATATTATCGCGTGAAGATACAATACTATTTATAGGTGCTGGAGTATCTAGATGGTCCGGTTTACCTAGTTGGTACGGTTTATTGGAAGAACTAGCTGAGTTTGTCGAAAATCAAGGCTATCCCGCAACACTTGTAAGAAAAGAGTTACAAAATAATGATTTACTTCAGGCTGCAAGTTATGGTGTAGACAAATTAAGCAGTTCGCAATTTGGTCAATTTATAAAACAAGTCTGCCGCGTTGGTAAAGCTAATCCACACGATATTCACTATAAGATTGTTAATTTAGGTCCTAAATGTTTCATCACAACAAATTATGATCGACTATTAGAAGAAAGTTTAGCAAAATGGCGAACCGACCAATATTTTGACGTAGTATCTAATAAACAACCTATCGAAGCCGCCAATATTGTCCAAGCGAGAGCGACAAATTTTGTTTTCAAACCCCATGGAGACGTAAACGATGTTGAGAGTGTAATTCTTTCCAGAGAACAATATCGAATTTTACATGGTGACCGAATACACGCACTCAAAAGTTTAGAAACTCTTCTTGTAAGTCGCCCCGTTATTTTTATTGGTTTTGGTCTCCGCGATTTAGATTTCTTTTATGTGAAAGAAGTTTTATTAAACACATACAAAGGTGGAACAATTGATCATTATGCAATTATGGCTGATGTTACTGATGATGAAAGGGAGCATTGGCGAAAAAATTACGGGATTCATATCCTAACTTACCAAACAACAAATAATGGTTCTGACCATTCTTCATTATTGAAATTATTAGATGAATTGCTTCAAAAACCTGAGATTGTTTCTTCGGAAAAAGTTCCAGTTGCTGATAGAACCAAACATGAATTATTAGAGAGTCAGGTATTTGCGATAGCTCGCTATGCCGCCCGCCTATCTATCAAAGAAAAAATCACAAGTGATATTGAACTTCCGCTTGAAGTAATAACTTCCTATGAAGATAGACATAAATTTAGGTTTGATAATGAACTTCCTTTTGGTGGGGTACTTATTGATGAGTTTCTTGAAAAGTTTTCTAAAAAGGCAATTTTATTAGGTCTCCCGGGTGCAGGAAAAACATATGCGTTAAAAAAGAGCTGCTCAAAAATTGCTGAAAAACTTCAAAAAGAATGTCTTGACGAACAAACTCAACAAGCACAATTTATTATTCCTATTTATTTAGACCTTAAACTTTACAAAGGCGATCTATGGGCAATGGCTGAACAATCCTTACCGCCTGAAATCTCGCTAGAATCCTTAATTGAGAATCAAACCGTAAAAATTTTTATTGATTCTTTCAATGAAATGCCAAAAGAGTTTTTTGAATCTGGGGAGTACGAAAAGGATTTTATCAATTTTTTGGAAAGAGTTAGAAAATGCTCCGTAATTATCGGCTCACGAACTGAGGAAGGTTTGCAAAAGTTTGAATTGCCAATTGTTCGTCTTGAGGAGATAAACGAAGATTTTGTTAAAGAATTTCTAGTAAATCAAGGACACAGTTTGACTGGAATATTCAAAAACGAAGTAGTATCACTTTTACAAAAACCATTATTTTTTAAGTTATTTTCAAAAGACATGGTTACTGTTAATGCTGATACTCACCCTGCCCAAATTTATAAATCTTTTTTTCAAAAATTATCGGAGAGATTTGCAAAAACTTATGGAACAACTATTCCTATCGAAGAAATATTATCTCCAATAGCATTTGAAGCTATTGATGATGGTCAAGAAACTTTACTATTTCATCAGTTACAGTCTCAAATAAAATATTCTTTTGAACAGTTTGATGTAAAAATTATTGAACCGTTAGATTTTATTAACTGGCTTATTTCTCGTGATATTTTAGTTCCTGCTGCCGGACAAAGACTTACATTATTTCACCAATCTGTTACAGAGTATTTGGCAGCATCAGAACTAGCGAAACGATATGACGCTTATCCGCAAGTATTGGAAAAGAATTTGAGGTTTACAAGATGGGATCAAACTCTTTTCCTAGCTTTAGGATTTTTAAATGAAGAGAATACTGAAAAATTTATTCAACAAGTTTTAGAAATGGATTTAAACCTTGCTATTAGAGCGGCTAGATTCCTTGAATTTGAACGCGATAATGTTGTTCTAAAAATACTTCAAAAAGTAAATACGAAGTTTGATTCTTACCAATTTGGCATGGGTTATTTGCTAGACCTATTGCCTGTTACTACGGTTCATATAGAAGTCCTCAAGAATCTGGTATTACATCGTAATAGTTTAGGCGCAGCAGCGTTTAAGCTACTTTCAGATGTTCCTAATACAGTTTCAAAGATTGAGTTAATTGAAGAAATTTTCTCACATCCCCAAGATTTCAATTATTGTTGTAGAATTGGAGAAATTTTAAGCTCTCAGATTGATAAAAGCGATATTCTCTACATTAAATCCAAATTGCAACAAAAAAATTTTGAAGACGAAAATACATCTCTTGAAGATGATGATATATTTTCAGGTTTGACATCAGGATTAACCGAAGCACTAAAAAACATTGAAATAAAAATCATTATTGATACTTTTAATCCGTGGCAAGACCTTAATAAAGTAGCATTAAATACACTATGCAATATACTTTATAGATATAGATCGTCATCGGCTCTAGAAATGATTTTAGAGTTAGTTGGTGCCGGTATTCAGGATGCAATATTCCCTTTACATATGCAGATTGCGTTTGAGGAAAGTGTAGATTTAAATCTCAGTCTTTTCAATGAAACTTTATTAGATTCTCATTTAGATCAATTACCAAATGAAAAATATGGGGTTTGGGCGGTGGAAAATATAAGAGCGATATTAAAGATACGACCAGATCTCTCAACAAAAGTAAAAGTCCAAGCGTTGCAAGAACAAGGTGTAATTAAACTGGCTCTTTTATATTGTCTTCCAGAAGAAACAACTGAATTTTGGAGTGAATTTTCAAACCTGCTCTTGATTCAAGAGTGCGATTTAGACAAAGAACCTTTATTTTTGTTTGAGGCAATGCGTGCAATTAACTGGAAGGAAAAGGAAGAAACGTTGTTTGAGTTATTAAAATCAAAAAACACTTTGTTAGCTAGACATCTTCTGGAACCATTTTACTTGAAAATTAATGAAGATACTGTGTTCTCCCCGGGTCTTTTGACTCCTGTTGAAAATTGGCTAGAGTGGTTAAAAAATGAAGAATTAAAAAAAGAAGTTGAATCTTATTGGTTCTGCGACAGACTAGGAAATTTTTTGATTGATTATTCTACGGAGGAAATCCATTCATTATTCATAGATGAATTTAATAAGAAAAATACTGAGTATCGTGAAATTTTATCCTTATACATTCTTCCAGGAATTACTGAATTGAACACTGATAGGTTAAATGAAGATGCTATTCAATATTTACTTTCAACATTAAATCAAAAACACAGGCTTTTTGTGAGAAATTCTTTTTTAGGTTCAATTGCAACGGAATCTTTTGTGGAAGAAAGACTTCTAACGCTTTTATCAAATGACAGTGAGCCATTTAAATCAAACCTAAAGAATGCTTTAAAGACTGCAGGTGAATTACATAGACGGCGTTACATTCCAGACTCATCGTGGTAATTTTTTAATTTGTTAATGACCTTCAATTAATTAATAGAAAAATTAGCGAAACATAGATTTAAAACGAAAGTATTCCTTAATAAAATTTGGATGAAGCGTAAAAATTTCTTGCCAAAATATTATTTTTCGGGTTACAATCCCTTTCGTTTGACCGCATTATATTAAAAAGCCCGTGTTTATTGAGGTTTATTGATATTTAAGAGCGTCGAAAACAGGTTTGGAATGTGTTTTTGACGCTTCAAGAAGAGTAAAATGAATTCGTTTTGCTCTAAAATGAATTCATTTCGCCCGAAACCGAATTCAATTCGCGCCGGATTGAATTCATTTTTTCACAAACGGAATTCACTTTACGCTTTACTAAATTCATTTCACGCAAAACCGGATTCATTTTTTACCGATCCGAATTCACTTTTCACAAATCCGAATTCGGATTACGCCAAACTAAATTCTCACGAAGGCAATCCGAATTTAGTTTTCACCTAACCAAACCTTAAGGAGGTAATCACCTATGCCTAGATTTCCAACAGAAGAAACAAAAATTATCGAATTAGCTCAGAAAGTGGCGAAGCGATTTCTTGTTTATAAATTAGTTGAAAATCAACTCTGCATCGAAGCCAGAAATTCCGAGTTGGCTTTTGTTTTTGATAAACGCTCGATAACGACTTCCATCTGTTCGACCGGCGAAAGCGGATTCAAAACGCGGCGCATTACCCAGATGCGGTTTAAATCTTCCTTGCTGATGAGCAATTCTTCTTTTCTGGTTCCAGAACGCTGTAAATCAATTGCCGGGAATAAGCGTTTGTCCGAAAGTCTTCGGTCGAGATGGATTTCCGAATTACCAGTTCCTTTGAATTCTTCAAAGATAACGTCGTCCATACGCGAACCCGTATCAATCAAAGCCGTGGCGATAATCGTTAAACTTCCGCCTTCTTCGATATTGCGAGCCGCGCCGAAGAAGCGTTTCGGACGCTGTAAGGCGTTTGAATCAATACCGCCGGAAAGAATCTTGCCCGACGGCGGAACGACCGCGTTGTGCGCTCTTGCCAGACGAGTAATCGAGTCGAGTAGAATGACGACATCGCGTTTGTGTTCGACGAGGCGTTTCGCTTTTTCAATCACCATATCGGCGACCTGAACGTGGCGCGTCGGCGGTTCGTCGAAGGTTGACGAAATGACTTCGCCGCGAACGCTGCGCTGCATATCGGTAACTTCTTCCGGTCGCTCGTCAATCAAAAGGACAATCAGCGTAACTTCCGGGTGATTTTCAGTAATTGAATTGGCAATCGTCTGCAAAAGCATCGTTTTGCCGGTGCGCGGCGGTGCGACGATCAAGGCTCTCTGACCTTTTCCGATGGGCGTGACCAGATCAATAACCCGCGCCGAAACGTGATCGGGTTTGGTTTCCATTTTGAGCTGTTCGTCCGGGTAAAGCGGCGTTAAATTATCAAAAAATACTTTTTCGCGCGCAATCTCCGGTGCTTCAAAATTGATCGCTTCGACTTTGATAAGCGCGAAATACCGTTCGCCTTCCTTCGGCGGACGAATCTGACCGGAAACGGTGTCGCCGGTTCGCAGATCGAATTTGCGAATCTGCGACGGCGATACGTAAATGTCGTCGGGACCGGGAAGATAATTGTATTCAGGGGCGCGGAGAAAGCCGAAGCCGTCCGGCAGAGTTTCCAAAACGCCTTCGGAAAAAATCAAACCGCTTTTTTCCGTCTGCGCGGCGAGAACCTTGAAGATCAATTCCTGTTTGCGTAAGCCGGTCGCGCCTTCGATGCCCAAATCTTTGGCGACGGTCGTCAATTCGCTGATTGACATATCTTTGAGTCCGGCTAAATCCAGAGTCGCGGTCATTTGAACCTGATTGGATCGCCTTTTCTCATTCGGCTCGCTGCTTGATTTTTCAGAAGTCCCTGATTCGTCGGTGTTCGTTGTTTCGGTTTCTGCAAAGCCGTTTTCTTCCGGGGTTGCAGTTTTTACCTTTCTTGGTGTTCTTGTTGTTTTGGTTGCCATTTTAATTCCGTCTATCTTTGGAAATTTTTGAAGTTTTCAGACTTTAGCGTTTCAAATTTTGTATTAATACCTGCCGCAAAAGGGATTTGAAAAACTAACGTGGAGTTTTAAAGTATGGAAAGTTCGTAGTTGTGCCAAAGATTTAAGCCCTAGAGCTTTCGCAAAAACCCTTTGAGTTTTTTTTTAGGGATGTTTATTAATTACTATATCTAAAGAAATAAATCAACTAATGCCGTGAAAATTGTTTAAAGCATTGCCGATTTCCGCCCATACTTGTTCCTTTCCTTTTCCCGTAACCGAAGAATATGTCAAAATTTTGCTTTCCGGCAGCATCTTTTTTATGTCGAGCAAACTTTTGTTTAGCTTATTAGAAGAGAGTTTATCGGCTTTGGTTGCAACTATTATATGATTTTTGCGGTGATAATTGAGCCATTCGTTAAGCTGCAAATCGAGTGCGGTCGGATTGTGCCGCACGTCAATCAATTGGATTGACAGCACAAGTTCTTCGCGGTTAGAAAGATATTCTTCAGCCATCACGCCCCATTCCGAACGCATCGTTTTCGATACGCGGGCGTAACCGTAACCGGGCAAATCGGCGAAATGAAATTTCTCATTAATCAGAAAAAAATTGATGCTCTGCGTTCTGCCCGGCGTGTTCGAGGTTCTGGCTAAACCCTTTCGCTGCAAAAGCGAATTGAGCAAGCTGGATTTTCCGACGTTCGAGCGACCGAGAAAAGCGATTTCCGGCAGTCCGTCGGTCGTCCAATGACTTTTCTCAAACGCGCTTTTTACAAATTCGGAGGATATGATTTTCATAACTGAAGTTTCAAATTTCAAACTAAAAACCGGCTTTCAGACAACTTGAAACTTATGACCTACAAATATCTAAGCCTTCGCAGTTTCCGCCCGAAGCTGCATCCAGCGTTTCATCGTTTCGCGGCTTTTAGCAAGTCTTTCTCGCGCGTCGGGCTGGCGCATAATCAGTTTTTCGAGATTTCCCAACATATTCGGATTGCCCGTCATTTCTCTCAATTCAGCGAGAAACGGCTCGATTTTTGCGAAAACGACGATATGTTCGCCCGCCGAATCGTTGAACATTTCTTCGTCAATCGCGCCGTGATTGACAAAACTCGCCGCCATATCCCAATAAGTCACGACCATTCGGTAATAAGCGGAAGTTTCCGCGTCAATCATCACTTTCAACACATCTTGCGCCGATTCGGGAAAGAAACCGATAATCCAGCTTCGCGCCTCACGCATCTTTGCCTCCCGTCTTAGATCATACAATTTTAAAATCAACTCCGCCGATTCCGCTTTGCTCATAAAATATCTCCAAAAGTTTGTGTTTTGACGTAGTTTAAGATTGAAACAAGCCGATAGCAAGTTTCAATCTTAAATATTTTTATCGCTGAGTTTTACTCGACGGTCGCCGAAATTTCCGCTGACGGCGTATCGGTTGACCAGATTTGCGGCGTTTCGAGAGTTTCCGTGACTTTGACGTTTTCCAGCGCGATCTGCAAAACTTCGTCAATCATTTCGACCGTGTGAATCGTCAAATCTTCGCGGACTTCTTCCGGCACGTCGGCTAAATCCTTTTCGTTATCCTTCGACATAATAATCGTTTTTAAACCGAACCGATGCGCCGCCAGAAGTTTTTCCTTGACACCGCCGATGGGCAGAACTTTTCCGCGCAGAGTGATTTCGCCGGTCATCGCCACGTCGTGCCGTGCCGGTTTTCCAGTCAGAGCCGAAACCATCGCCGTCGCCAGAGTGATTCCCGCGCTCGGTCCATCTTTCGGAATCGCGCCTTCGGGAACGTGAATGTGCAAATCTTTTTCGCGGAAGTCATCCGGGTTAATTCCGAGTTTTTCGGCGCGTGTGCGAACGCAGGTCAAAGCGGCGCGCGCCGATTCCTGCATCACTTCGCCGAGTTTTCCGGTCAGAGTGACTTCGCCTTTGCCTTTGACGATTGTCGCTTCGACCTGAAGCACGTCGCCGCCGACTTCCGTCCACGCCAAACCGTTGACCAGACCGACTTCAGATTTGCGGGCGATGTCCTGTTTGCGGAAACGAATCGTTCCCAAAAGTTCGCGCACTTTTTCCGCGTCAATTATGGCGCGAAAATCTTCTTTCGCGTCCGACACGACGAACTTTCTGGCGATTTTCCTAAGACACGAACCGATTTCCCTTTCGAGATTGCGAACTCCGGCTTCGCGCGTGTAATGACGAATAATTTCCAAAACGCCGTCGTCGGTAAATTTTACTTTTTCCGCGTCCAACCCGTTGCCTTCGGCTTGTTTCGGAATCAAATGACGTTTAGCGATTTCGGCTTTTTCGCGTTCCGTATAACCGGAAAGATTCAAAATTTCCAGACGATCTTGCAGTGCGGGCGGAATCGTGTGCAAAACATTCGCTGTTGCGATAAAAAAGACGTTCGATAAATCGTAATCAATATCTAAATAATGATCGCGGAAAGTGTTATTTTGTTCCGGGTCGAGAACTTCGAGCAGAGCCGCCGACGGATCGCCGCGAAAATCCCTGCCTAATTTATCAACTTCATCGAGTAAAATTACCGGATTTATCGTTCCGGCGCGTTTCATCAACTGGACGATTTGACCGGGCAGCGCACCGATATAAGTGCGGCGATGCCCGCGAATTTCGGCTTCGTCGTGAACGCCGCCGAGCGCGAGACGAACGAATTTTCTGCCCGTCGCTTTGGCGATTGATTTTCCTAAACTGGTTTTCCCTACGCCCGGCGCACCGACAAAACACAAAATTGTGCCTTTCGGATTTTTGACGAGTTGGCGAACGGCGAGAAATTCCAAAATGCGCTCTTTAATTTTTGCCAGCGCGTAATGGTCTTCATTTAAAACTTTTTCGGCTTCGGTTAAATCTTCGATTTCTTCGGAGCGTTCCTTCCAGGGAACATTTATCAGCCAATCGAGATACGTCCGCGAAACGGTTGATTCGGCGGACATCGGCGGCATCGCTTCAAGCCGCGCGTATTCCTGCAAAGCCTTATCTTTGGCTTCTTCGGTCATTCCGGCTTCTTCGATTTTCTTTTTCAGTTCGTCGAGTTCGGCTTTGTCGTCCTTGCGTCCGAGTTCTTTGTGAATGGCTTTGACTTGCTCGTTCAAATAATATTCGCGCTGATGTTTGTCCATCTGTTTTTTCGTCCGCGCGTGAATCGAACGGTCGAGCTGTCGTTTTTCGATTTCGGCTTCGAGAATGTCGCAGAGTTTTTGCAGACGTTCCTGAACGGAAAAAGTTTCGAGCAGTTCCTGTTTTTCGTCAACGCCGATTCGCAAATGCGAACTCATCGAGTCGGCGATCTGCGCGGCGGAAATTCCGCGAAGCGAAGCGTGCAGCGCGTCGGTGTAAGCGTCGGGCGAGACACGCAAAAACTGTTCGACTAAAGTATGAATTTTCTGCAAAAGTCCGTCGGTGCGATAACCGGATTCGTCAATTGACTGGATTTTGCGGACGTGCGCGAAAAACATTCCGTCGTCGTCCTGTTCGACTCTGACCGACTGCCCGCGCTCGCGTCCTTCGACGACAACTTTTATCTGTCCGTTTTCCTGCCGCTGCGCCTGTAAAATTCTGCCTAAAGTCCCGACCGTGTAAATTTGTTCGGGATTCGGCTCGTCAATCGTCGCGTCGTGCTGCGTGGCGAGAAAAATATTACGCTCGCCGGTCATCGCCTGTTCGAGTGCGCGGACGGAACTCGGACGACCGATTTTAAATGCAACTTTCGTAAACGGGAAAATTACTACATCGCGGATAGGAACCATCGGGTAACGCTTAATGTCCGAAGGCATCTGGTCTGAAAATTCTTGCATATAATTTGGAAATTGTTACGTGGAATTTAGATTTTTTGGGCTAACTCCATTTACTCAAAAAATTCGGATAAAGGCAATTCGGATTCGTATCAAAATTAGTTTTGAGTCGTTGAATTTGATTTTAATAAATAGCGATTAACCGCCGGATTTTAATTTTAAATCATTCCGTAAGTTTTTCGCCACTTTTTTTCGACAAAAAAACGGAAAGCCCTTTGACCTTCCGCAGTTTTTAGTCGGAGCGCGGACATCCTTGTCCGCCATATCGCTCCAGCGATGAAAAACGCTGCGATTTCATTCAACATTAAATTTACGCGAAGCGTTTATTCGCGCTCTCGCGCTTAATGCGGACAGAGATGTCCGCGCTCCAACTGAATTTTCTTACTAAGCCGCTTCTTCAAGGCGCGGAACAAGGTCAAAAACCGGAGTTTTGTGTTCGATCATTTCTTTGGTGATAACGAGTTCCTTTACTTTCTTTTCTGACGGCAAAAAATACATTGATTCGAGTAGAACTTCTTCCAAAATCATCATCAAACCGCGCGCGCCGACTTTGCGTTTAAGTGCTTCGCGGGCGATTGCTTTCAGCGCACCGTCAGTAAATTTCAGCCCGATATTGTCAAACTCGAATTTGCGCTGATACTGCTTAATCAGAGCGTTTTTCGGCTCGGTCAGAATTTTAATCAGCGCGGCTTCGTCGAGTTCGTGCAGAGTTCCGATGACCGGCAGCCGACCGACGAATTCGGGAATCAAGCCGTAGTGCATCAAATCTTCGGGTTCGAGTTTGTTGATCGCTTCGTTGTGCCGCTGTTTGCTCGATTTAATATCGGCTTGAAAACCGAGCGATTTATTGCGATAGCGTTTCTCGACGACTTTTTCCAGACCAATAAATGCTCCGCCGCAGACAAAAAGAATATTCGTCGTATCCATCTGAATAAAATCTTGCTGCGGATGTTTGCGTCCACCGCCGGTCGGAATGTTGGCGATTGTTCCTTCCAAAATCTTCAAAAGTGCCTGCTGAACGCCTTCGCCCGAAACGTCGCGCGTGATCGAGGGATTATCGTCTTTGCGACAAATCTTATCAATTTCGTCAATGTAAATAATTCCGGTCTGCGCTTTTTCGACATCGTTTCCCGCCGACTGCAAAAGCCTGAGCAGAATATTTTCAACGTCTTCGCCGACATATCCGGCTTCGGTCAAACTCGTCGCGTCAACGATGCAAAACGGAACGCTCAAAACCCGCGCAAGAGTTTGCGCGAGCAGAGTTTTCCCGGTTCCGGTCGGACCGATCAGTAGAATATTAGACTTTTGCAGTTCGATGTCGGCGCGGCGTTTTGCCAGTTCCAGACGTTTGTAATGCTGATAAACCGCAACCGCGAGACGCTTTTTCGATTCGTCCTGCCCGATCACGTATTCGTCGAGAAAACTTTTGATTTCCTGCGGTTTCGGCAGCGCACTGCGAATAGTCGCCGTTTCCGTCTGCTCGTCGTCATTGATGATTTCGTTACAAATGTCGATACATTCGTTGCAGACATAAACGCCGGGACCGGCGATGAGTTTACGCACGTCGTTCTGCGATTTACCGCAAAACGAACAGCAAAGAAGTTCTTCAGGTCGTCGAAATTGGGGCATATTTGGATTTTGGATTTTAGATTTTGGATTTTGGATTATTTAAATTCGACTGAAATTAGAATTCTTGAATAAAGCAAATTTGTTTGCTTTAATTCCAATCCAAAATCCGCAATCCAAAATCTGAAATTATTTTTCTCTGTGTTCGATTACTTCGTCAATCAAGCCGTATTCTTTTGCCTGAATCGGCGATAAGATACGGTCGCGTTCGACATCGAGTTCGACTTTTTCAAAACTCTGTTTGCTGTGATGCGCCAGAATCCTTGAAGTCATCTCGCGCATCCGCAGAATTTCTTCCGCCATAATGCGAATGTCGGTTTGCTGTCCTGACGCGCCGCCTGACGGCTGGTGAATCAGAATACGCGAATGCGGCAGTGAAAACCGCTTGCCGTGCGTTCCGGCGGTAAGCAGCAAAGCCGCCATCGAAGCGCATTGCCCGACGCAAATCGTTGTCACATCGTTTTTGATAAACTGCATCGTGTCGTAAATCGCCATTCCCGCCGTTATCGAACCGCCCGGCGAATTGATATACAAATTGATGTCGCGCTCCGGGTCTTCGGCTTCGAGAAATAACAGTTGAGCGACGATTAAATTGGCGATTTGATCGTCAATCGGTGTGCCGATGAAAATGATACTGTCCTTTAAAAGTCGTGAAAAAATGTCGAAGGCTCTTTCGCCGCGCGAAGTTTGTTCGACTACCATTGGAACTAAAGCCATAATTTTTCTCTCTTTTCCTAAAAATTTCGGGATTAATTTGTTTATGAACTTGTTTAATTAGGCGAAGATAAGTTGTTGTAAAAAATGGCTTCCTGCCATTTCGCTTTTCGATTTTACAACTTATCTTTTAAAATGCAACCTTCAAAGTCTCATATTACTTTTTCTTTTCGGCTGATTTTTTCTTCGCCTTTTTATCGTCGGTTTCAACTTTTTCAGTTTCCGGTGCTGTTTCTTCTGTTTTCTTTGCTTCCGCTTTTTCCTTTTTAGAGGATTTTTTCTCTTTTTCAACTTTCTCGACGCTTTCTTCTTCGGTCGTTTCTGCTTCGGCTAAATTTTCGTCAACCCATTCGCCATCCGTGACTTTCGCGTGTTTAATCAAGGCTTCGATAGCTTTTCGCGTTCGCAAGTTGTTCTTGATATTTTCCTCGCCGCCTTGCTGCTGCGCTAGAGAGCTGCGAATTTCTTCGGGCGAAGCGCGGTAATAATCAGCCATCTTCTGAATTTCCTCGGCGACTTCCGCGTCGGCAACCTCGACGTTTTCGAGTTCGGCGATTTTTTCGAGCAGTAACGCGCCGCGCACGTCGCGCTCGGCTTGCGTCTGCATCTGATTGTAAGCCATCTGAACGAATTCTTTTTCGACCTTGTTCAAATCAACTCCGCGCTGCTGCAAATCCTGCGCGAAATTGTTTAAAAGATTACGCGCCTGTGCTTCGATCAAAGTTTTCGGGACTTCAAATTCGTGCTTTTCGATAAATTTCGCAATCGCGTTATTTCGCAGACGCGCATCGGCATCGCCGGCGGCGTATTTTTCCAAATCTTCACGCAGTTTGCTTCGCAAATCAGCCAGAGTTTCGTAACCTTCATCGAGACTTTGCGCCCATTCATCGTTGAGTTCGGGCGTTTCCATCGTGCCGACGCTTTTTACTTTCGCTTTATAATTAACTGTTTTGCCCGCCAATACCGGCGACGAAAAATCCGCCGGATACGAAACGGTAAATTCCTTTTCTTCGTCTTCTTCGAGACCGGTCAAATTTTCCGAGAATGATTTTTCAATCGTTTCATCGCCAATCGGAATCTCCAGATCGTCGGCTTTGATCGGTTCGGCATCGGGTTCGTCGGCGAAAATCCCTTCCAAATCCACGATCACCGTATCGCCCGTTTCGGATTTACGGTTTTCCACCGGAATTAATGCGGATTGTTCCTGCAAACGGTTGGCGATCAAATCTTCGATGTCGGAATCAAGCACCGGTTTGACGCGGCGCGTAATTTCCAATTCCTTGTATTCCGGTGTCGGAATTTCCGGCATTACTTCGACGTGAATGTGAATCGAAACCGGCTGCGAACCGTTCAACTTCATATTTTCCGCGTCGTCGAGATGCAGTTCCGGTTCGGCGAGCGGCTGCAAATCGTGTTCTTCAATCGCGTCCGTCACGGCGTTCGGCAGAACTTCCTGCAAAACTTCGTTGCGAATTTCATCGCGGAAGCGCATCCGAACAACGTCAACCGGCGCGTTTCCCTTGCGAAATCCTGGTACATTGGCTGAATTCGCATATTTTTTGCTGACTTTGTTGTATGCCGTTTTGACGGTTTCCGCGTCAATCTCGATTTTTATTTCCTTTCGGGTAGTTGATATTTCCTTCAGTTCTGTTTTCATTTTTATAGAATTACGAATTTCAAATTACGAATTACGAATCGAAAGATTACTATTTTATTTCGTATATTCGTAATTTGAAATTCGTAATTGATTTTATTGGTGCTGAGGGCGAGACTCGAACTCGCACGCCTTTCGGCATGGGCTTCTAAGACCCACGTGGCTGCCATTACACCACCTCAGCTTATTTTATTTTGCCAAAAAACAAGTAAAGTTGAATTTATCGAATTTGGAAATGAATGTCTAGCAACCTAATTTTTGCGTAAAATCATTTCGACAGCCGTTTGCGTTTGTATTCTTCGAGAGCGCGGTCGGCGTTTTGGATTTCGGCAATGGCAATCGGCGTTTTGTCTTCGAGTTTGGGCTGTTCTTCCTTTTTCAAAAGTTTGTAGCCGACCGCGCTGCCGACGGCGATTACGCCGAGCAAAAACAGATACCACAACGCGCTGTAAACGATTCCGACGACGGCGAAACCGAGCATTACCAGCAAATATAAACCGATGGCAACAAGAATAAATTTGATATATTTCATCGTTTTAATTTTCCACTTTATCTCTCCAAATTACAATTTTAGACTATTTCGCAAAATCACACCAAAATCGTATAATCCAAAAAGTTTAAATCAGCAGGATTTTCGAGGATATAAATTTTGACTTTTCAAAAAACAACGCTCCGCCAAATCGCCGACCAGTTAAACGCCGAATTGCGCGGCGACGCAGCGGCGGAAGTATCCGGCGTGACGCACGACTCTCGTCAGGCGCGGACGGGAACGCTTTTCGCGGCGATTCGCGGTTTGACGATGGACGGGCATCGTTTCGTAACGGATGTGCTTCGGCGCGGCGCAGTCGGCATAATTTCGGAATCCGCCGCACCCGAAAATTTTCAGGGCGCGTGGCTCAAAGTCGAAAATGCCCGCGAAGCATTAGCCAAAGCCGCGTCGGTGATTTACGGCAATCCGTCGCACGATTTGAATCTTGTCGGAATTACCGGAACGAACGGCAAAACGACGACAACTTATCTTTGTTTCGCGCTCGCCGAAGCGAATGGAGAAAAAGCCGCAATGCTGACGACAGTCGAATACCGCATCGGCGAACAAAGCGAACCGGCGGTGCGGACAACGCCCGAAGCGTCGGACACCAACCGATTTTTGCGCGAAGCTCTCGACGAAAATTGCCGAACGGCGGTGATGGAAACTTCTTCGCAGGCGATTGATTTGCATCGCTGCGATTGGCTGCGGTTTCGAGTAGCGATTTTTACTAATCTGACGCGCGATCATCTTGATTATCATCTGACGATGGGTAATTATTACGACGCGAAAAAGCATCTGTTTGACGGGCGTTTGGGCGAAAAACCGGTTTCTTCGGTGATAAATATTGACGACGAATGGGGCGCGAAACTGGCAAACGAGTTAAAAGCAAGCGGACAAAAGGTTGTTACTTTCGCGCAAAACAATCCGGCTGATTTGACCGCTGAAAATATCGAAGTTTCATTGTTAAAAGGAACTTCCTTTGATTTGCGAACAACGAAAGGCGAACGAAAAATCACGTCGCCGCTCGTCGGCAAACCGCACGTTTACAATATGCTCGCGGCAACCGCCGCCGCATTGGAACTCGGTTATGATTTGGACGCGATTTGCGAAGGCTTAAAAACCTGCGGCGGCGCACCCGGAAGATTTGAACGAGTTCCCCACGACGGAAATTTTGCCGTCGTCGTTGATTACGCGCATTCGGACGACGCGCTTTTAAATACGTTAAAAACTGCGCGAGATCTAACCGGCGGAAAAATCATCACGGTTTTCGGCTGCGGCGGCGACCGCGATAAAACAAAACGCGCTCCGATGGGCGAAGTCGCCGGAAAACACAGCGATTTTGTAGTTGTCACGTCGGACAATCCGCGCACGGAAAATCCTCTCAAAATTATCGAAGAAATCGAAGTCGGATTGAAAAATACGAATTGTCCTTATCTGAGTATTTCCGACCGGCGCGAGGCGATTCACCGGGCGATTATGAAAGCCGAGCCGCACGACGTGGTTTTGATCGCGGGCAAAGGTCACGAAACTTATCAAATCGTCGGCAGCGACAAATTCCATTTCGACGACCGCGAAATCGCGCTCGAAGCATTGGAAAAACTGAAAGAAAATTAAGCGCGTTTTTTGCCAGATGATAAAATTTTATAACACAGTGTTTTTTTGATGAGGTTTTTGAGGGTTTACAGTTTGATTTGTTTTCTGTTTTCCGTTTTACACCAGCATAGAATTTCCGTGGTTTTTCGGGTCGAAACGAATACCGACTTTGGCACCGGGCGCGTATTTCAGAGGATTTTCTCTTTGTTCTTCGGTCAGCATTTCCGACGATTCAAAATCAACGCCCTGAATGCTGTAAAAGTAAATGACGATTTCTTCGCCCTTATCGTTAATTTCGCTGTCAATGATTGTGCCGTCGGTAATTCTGCCGATTTTTTGCAAATCTTCCCGACGTTTAGCTTCCAAATCAATCTTTTCTTTCCGCTTAAAAATATTAAAGAGTCCCATTTTAATCCATTACCAGAGGTGCTTTATTGTAACGAGCGCGTAAATTATTGATGACTGACAAAATAGTCGGACGCTTGATAATCTTCGCTTCAAGCGGACGTTTGCCCGGAATATCCATCATCACCAGACCGATCAAAATCGTTAATATTCCCTGTCCCGGACCGATCAACATCACGATTCCGGCGATAACCAAAATTAGCCCGACAACATTTTTAGCGATTAACGCTCCCCAACGCACAGCCCACGGCGTATTCGGCAGGAAATCTCTCTGATAATGAGAACTGAAATAATTTTCGGGAATTTTTACAATGACGATCCCGACAATCAACGCGCTTGCCGCCAGCGAAACTAAAAATAAACCGCCGCCCAACAAAATTCTGCTTAATGTCAAAGCCGCCCAAAACTCGTAAAACCAGTCTGCCAACATATTTATATTTCTCAAATTTCAGATTTATTTCAAGTTTATATTTTAATCTTTAACCCGAAATCTGAAATGCCGAACCGAAAATTTAAGTTTCCGATTCAATTCGTCTAAATTCTTTCCACGTAAAAAACATTCGATGAACAAACGTCCAGATCGAAGCTATCGCTAAAACCCAAAGCACCTGCGGCATACGATTGGCGAAAAAGCTGCTCGAATTCCAATGCGTTGACAACGCGCCGATGATTAAAAGCACAATTCTTTCCGGTCGCTGCAAAAACCCGACGTTCGCCTTGACCCCGAGCGATTCCGAACGCGCCGTCGTATAACTGACCATTACCGAACCGATCAGTCCGGTTCCCGCCAGAAAAACATTCAGAATCGAATGCTGCGGCGTATTTCCGGCGTAAAAAATCATTATGCCGAGCAAGGACACCATATCCGAAAGACGGTCGAGCGACGAATCGAGAAAGCCGCCGAATTTCGTCACGTTTCCCGTCAAACGCGCGACATTCCCATCGAGCATATCGAACAAATTGGCGACGATCAAAACGATTCCCGCCCAGAAAAATTCGCCGACTCCGAACAAAACACCGCAGCCGACATTGATGCAAACGCCGATTGCCGTCAATATGTTCGGATGAACGCCGCTCGCCGCTAAGACGCGCACCATCGCGTTGATGATTCGCATTGCTCCGCGTCCGATGCTTGCTCCAAACATATAAGTCCTTTTTTACCAATAGTGACAAAGTAATATAGAGTGTTACAGAGTGAACAATATTAAAACTGTATTCCCTCTGTAACACTCGAAACTAACACATAACAGCTACATTTTCGGCTACATACTTGAAAATTGCAAAAGTCTTTTGTTAGACTGCTTTTGCGATAAACAGCTATTCAGTTGTCAAAGAACTGAAAGAGACGGCTTGAGTGTTGAAGGCTCAAGCCGTTTTTCTTTGTTCAAAATTAATCTTTGGCAGTTTCTTTCTTCGGTCGCCCGGCTTTGCCGTGAATTGTAACTTTTTCTAAATCAGCTTCATCAATAACGTATTGACTGCCGATTTTTTGAGCAGGTAATTTCTTTTCGTCAATTAACTGATTTACACGCCGCGCCGATACGCCTAACTTTTCCGCAGCCTCTTTTATTGAAAGTAGATTCATACTGAAAACAATCATAATTTATTTTTCAACAAACTTCAAATACTCGTAGTTTTAACTTGCATTAAACTACGAACTCTCGTAGAATAATTATAGATTGAAACTTTCAATCAAATCTTAATTACGGAGAAAACAAAATGTTTATATTAAAAGGAATCGAGCAGTTAGAAAAGGCAATCGCAAAAGCAAAAAAACTTCGCCCGCGTGTCGAGTTTGATTGCTTCGGACGTTATCGCGTTTCCGGGTCAAAAGGTTATTACACGGTTATCTGCCGCAAAGACGAGCGCGGTTATAAAACGGTGGCTTGCACTTGCAAAGGCGCGGAAAAAGGCTTGGTTTGCTACCATTCGGCGGCTGCGTTAAGTCTGCACGTCGGATTAGCCAAACAACGCCAAACGGCATAAACACGAAAGGCTTAGGAATGGTATCAACAAACCTAAGCCTCTCTTAAAATCCCTTTTGGGAAAGGAAACATTTACAATGTCAAACAATACAACAGAAAAAACCGAATATCAAATTTTACGCGAAAAACTCAATGACAGAAATTTTGCTTTTGAGTTTTTCGAAAATAAAGAAATCGAAGCAAAGCGGTTATTAGATGAACTGCTGTCGGTAGCAACAGGATCGAGTGTCGTAAAAGGCACTTGGAATGAATGGGCAAACCAAGTTTTCTACAGAATCTTTGAGATTTTTACTTTACGGCACGAAAACTTTGAATCCAGTCAACTTGCGGAAAATCTGCAGCATCACCTTTTTACCTGGTCAAGAACTTATGCCGACAATATGCACGAATGATCAAAAGAATGGACAAACGATGCAACTTGGCGCGATGTCGTCAAGGAAACGCCGGAAGAAACAACCGACGAGCCGAACGCGCCGGAAACGAACGAAACTGAAACCGAAACAAGCCCGGTCGCCGGTGATGCAGCAAATCATCATCTCAATATTTGGGCAAATAAAATTCATCACGTTCTTGAAAGCGATTTGGTATCAGATGACATAAAACACACGCTTCAAGATATTCTTACCACCGCCGCCTGTGAATCTAACATCGGTGTTGATAATCCTGAACTTGTAAAAGTTTCTTTTCCGTTAATGATGAACAATCTCGATGCCGGTTACTCAAGAGGCGTTATGCACTCAATTCACAGCATTATCGAAGCGGGTTCGCCCGAATCGGTTGTTGATGAATTGCGGCAATACGAAAAACGGTTTGAGTCAAATAAAACGGAGTCTGAGCAAAAAGCAAAAAAACAAAACAAAAAACCGTAAGTCTTAACAATTAAACCTTTTACGAAACGGTATAAAAATTGCTTTACATAAAATCAGCATTTAACTGAATTGTTTTAAGACAGTTAAATGCTGATTTTATAACGAACAAGGGAAGGTTTTGATAGGTTACATTCTTTATGAGTGTGACCTTTTTTCTTTTTAGAAAATCAGAAAGCCGTGAGTTCTAACGCGCACGGCTTTCATTATAAAGAAACAATTTGATTGATTTTATGGGTATCAAGGTAGTTTCAAGTTTTATATAGAGAGAATCTTAATTCTCTCTATATAAATTATTGATTCATGACGGTTACATCAAATGAGAAGGAATATAAGCCAATCGGCGTAGCAGTTTCTTTTCCTTTAACAGTTGTTATCTTCAGTAATTGCGCCGTAATTTTGCCTCCTTGATTGCTCGGGTCACTTACCATTCGCCAACTGCTGCATTTAACGTTGGTTAAAGCGTTACAAGTCCAGGTAGTTTGATTTGTCCCGGTTACATAACCAAAACGAATTGAGTATCTGTCTGAACCTACATTAACAGCGACGACCATCTTGCAATTCTGCGCCTGGTTGATGCCAAGATTTCTTAAATCAGCAGGACACTGTGCAAGAAAACGAACCGGATAATAGCCCGAAGCCACTGGCGCTGTACCAAAGTTAATATATGCAGTTCGAGTTGGTGAATTGAGCATATTCAATTCCCAATCTCCGATTGATTGAATCCGGGAAACGACTGAATCTGTGGTACCGTTTAAATAAGGTCCTCCCAACCCATCGCTTCTAATGTCGAATAATGTATACGAGTTAACATCGTTAATTGTTGATGTTACCGGCGTATCTTTGACTCTTTGTGCCGATACGATTGTCGTTAATGCGAAAAAAGCAAAAACGAAAGAAAACACATAAAATGTTTTTTTCATAGTGTCTAAAGCTCCTTAATTATTTTTATCAGGCGGAAAATCGAAACCGTTGATTGTAAAAGATTTAATTGACTAGTCTTAATTCCAAAAGTCTGATTTATCTAAAATCATAAAAATCAATCTATAAAGCAAGTAAATCTGTTGTTTCTATCACTTATTAAATAAAATTTTTATTAGTTTTTTTGCTTCAACATATAACGAACGAAAAATAGAGAAAACTTATAAAAATATTTTCATTTTTTTATGGAGCATCAGAAAGCCATGAGTTTTGACGCTTGCGGCTTTTACTTATTTAATCCCAAATAAAAGATAAGCAAAATACTTTTAAATCCGCGTCGCGTTAATAGAATTAATTTAGTTTAATTATTTCAAATATCTTGTCTCAAACTTAAGAAGTCCCTTTTTATTTAAGAAAATAAGAGTATGGAATTTAATTATTATTTGCGTCTTGATGGCATTAAAGGTGAATCAAAAGCGACCGGGCATTCCGGGGAAATCGAGCTTTTATCTTATTCTATGGAACAAGGAAATATTGCCATTCATTCCGGTTCGGGTTCGGCAACAAAACAGTCCGTGCACATACACACTATGCACATTACAAAGAAAATGGACTTAACTACTGTTAAGCTAATGGAGTATTCCGCGTCGGGAAAACGCATTCCAACCGGGAAAATAACCATTGAAAAAGTGTTAAAAGACGGAAGCACGAAACCATTTGTAATTATAGATTTGGAAGATATTACTATCCCTTCGTATCAGCCGGACCAAGGGGTTATGCAGGATGGGCTACCAATAGGAGCGTTTACTATCGACTTCGCCAAGATTAAATGGGCGGTAAAATCTTAAATAAGAAAAGCCGTGAGCGTTAAACCTTGCGGCTTTTTTGCTTTAGTGATCTGACTGTGAGCAAAACAGATTAAATTTTCTTGACTCGCTCTGTGATAGAGAGTAAATTGAGGCATATTTTATCAAAGGCTTTGACATACACTATAAAAATCATCTGGCTTTATTGTCCAAAAGACTAATTTTACGAAAAGGAGAACTAAAATGAAAAAACTATTTGTTGCAATCGCATTGATGACGCTGTTCGGTTCGCTCGCCTACGGACAAAAGAAAATGACCGTCGAGCAAACGATAATGAAAATGGAACAGGAAATGACGGATGGGGTTATTAAAGGCGACATGTCCGCCTATGACAAATATGCTGCCGACAGTGCGGTTTTTACTGATCCGGGCGGTATGCTGATGAACAAAGCGCAATCTATGGCTATGTTCAAGGCAGGCGATTTGAAGATTGAATCGTCAAAAATTGACGGTATGAAAGTTCAGATGTTTGGCAACACAGCAGTCGTAACTTACACGTCAATGGACAAAGGTATGTATAAGGGTAGAGATATTAGCGGTCAATACCGTTGGACTGACGTGTTTGTTAAAATGGGCGGCAAATGGAAATTGGTCGCCGGGCAAGGCACACCGATTATGTAGCAATAGCAAATTTGAAAAGTTCTAAAGAATAATAAAAGCCGTGAGTTTTGACGCTTACGGCTTTTCTCATTTTCTGATTCTTTAGTTACAATAAACGCCGATGGAAATTAATCTTAAATTTGTCGAAACAAAAGTCAATCTCAACGGACGTGGGGAGAAATCTGTTTGGGAATATTTAACAACAGAAGAAAGAGAAATATATGCCGATTATCTTGCCGGTAAAAAACATTTTCTCAGCGCATCAAGGTTTACAACTGATACAGAAAAACAATCGAATTTTCTAAAACTCCACAATGAAAAATACAGATTATGACGCCAGGCAGAGCAATTTATGTAATCAATCAATCGCTCAAACTTCTCAAAGCCTGGCGTGAACTTTCCGAGACGCAGAAACGAGCTGTGCTAAAAGAATGCGAAACAATAGAAGAAGAGGATGAAGATGAAATTGAAAAAATCTTTTTAGAAATCATCTATGGACAAAGAAGATTGTTTTAATTAGAAAAGCCGTGAGCGTCAAAACTCACGGTTTTTGTTTTATAGAATGAATAAATAGTGTATAAATATCTGTAGTTACCTCAATGGAGAATTTGTAAAATGAAAAAACTACTTCCGATTTTATTTTGATATTTGCTTTATCTGCTTACACTCAAAAACCAAATCAATGGAAAACTTTAGTTTTGGATGAATCATCGCCAGAAAAAGCAATTCAAGTTTTAGGCAAGCCAAAAACCGATAAACTTAATCAACCGTTCCGCCCGCTAAAATTTAATGAATGGTTTGATGTCGCTAAAAAAGATTTTCGTATTTTTCATTATGAAGATGCGTCGGCAATCGAGGGGTTTAAGGACGTGAAATTAACTTTTCGCAACGACAAACTGGTATCTATCACGCTCGAACCGAAGGAACTTGGTGCCAATGCTTTATCACGCAGCTATGAAGCAGAATTTGTTTATTTGTCGGACAAGATCGCGCAAAGTTTCGACCCGCAGGATTTTGAACGCAATCAGGGGAAAGTTTATCCGAAAAGTTTTCCGACCGTTTATTTTTTAATGCTCCGAGCGGAACCGTCCTATGTTTTTGCTATGGTTGCTAATAATTCGTTTGGCGCAATTTTAGGCAAATCTATGGGCGTTCAGGACGCTTCGGAATCACTGCCCGGTAAAGTCGCAATGATTCAGCTTATTAGCCGTAATTTAGAAGAAACCAAAAGTAAAGATTTGCTCAAATAAACACGCATTATGAAAAAACTATTATCAATTATATTCGCGTTTATTTTATCAATGTCGGCTTTAGGGCAAACTGAATTACCTATATTAGGAAAAATCACTGATTTACAGGGCAAAAATAAAGTTTATCTTTTAGCCGCTTCAACCACATCGCGTGAAATGATGCAAAAGGTTTTAGATAAAAATAAATCATTTGAGATTGTTTCAGACCCAAACGACGCTGATTTTATACTTGAATTTAAGCAAGTATCAAATAAGAACGAATATGATGATACTGGAGAACTAGCCGCATATTTTTACAATTCGGATAAGCGAAAAGTAGTAGCGTGGTCTGAATCAAAAAATTATTACAAACGAACTGGAATGGGATTTCCGAAAAAGAACGAAGTCTATTTAACAATGCAATTTCTAAAAGCCGTCTATCCTGATAGGAAAATAAAGTAAATTTTGTAATCTATTGAAAATATGCTCAATTAAAAAGCCGTAAGCGTTAAAACTTACGGCTTTTTCCCGCCAACTAGCCTAATGTGAGGTGCGTTCCTTCCTTATCTAATAAAAAGGACTATTCAAACCTTAATTCCATAAAGCCGTGAGCGTCAAAACTTACGGCTTTTTATATGTTTACCTGTTAAAAACTTTCCTGCATCGCCCTTGCTTGTGACTGCCGGGCAATCGCATCATTTCGCATTGCTTCGCCGCGCAAATATTCGCTTTTCAGTTGCGGGTAATCGCGCTCAAAATCTTCATCGGATGCCGCCGGATTCGCCATATAAGACGCTTTCAGACTGCTTTTAAGGCTGGCTTCGGCGGCTATCTGTTTCGGCTTATTTTCGGCATCTCGTTCGGCTTGCCGTGCCTTTTGCTCGTCGTCGAGTTTGGCTATATATTTACGGCGAGCTTCGGCATTGTCAGACTTTTGCCGGGCTAATGTTCTATCTCGGACTTGTTGCCATAGATTATGGTCGTTTGGCAGGTTCGCCCGGGGTTGCTCGAAACTCCACCTCGAGTAATCCAGGCTGATGGTGTCCTGTTCAATTTGCGACATTGATTTTTTTATTTGTTCGTCTGTCTTTAGTTTTGATTCTCCTTTTTATTTATTTCTATTTGCTTTCCATTCGTCTGGAAAACGGTCTTTGGTTGTGCCGTCCACTAATTGAACGGTAATACCTTTTTTTTCGGTTGGTTTAAGGCAATCCGGGCAAACGTCCGGCGTTGGCTTACCTGACAAAATAGGTTCGTTAGTCTCTGCGTCTGCGCCCAAATCCTGAATGTAAGTTTCAAAGCGTTGCGGGTAACACGCGCAAACAATTGAATCGTCAGTTACTCTTTCGAGTTTCTTTAATCGGCTTTTGATATTCATTTAGGCTTCTCCAGTCAGTTCTACTTTGGGTTAATGGTAAAGGGGTTAATGGTAACGTAGACAAAAATCTCGGAAACTCGAAAAATACTCGCTAATTCTTTCACTCGATAACCTTCTGCACTCAACCGCAGACAATGACATCGCGTCCGAAACGCTCTCGCTTTGCCGTTTTTCTCTCCTTCTTGTAAAGTTATCTGCTCGGCTTCGGTTAATTCAATAAATTTCTTTTTCATTGAACTAACATACAAGATTTTCAAATATCTATAAAATTATTCTGTCCACTTACTTACATAGAAAAAAAAAGCAAAAGTCCTTTTATAAACAGCTTTTACTAAATTTGATATTCCGTTTCTAAAAGACAAGGGCGAATAGTTCGATCATCGAAATTATTTGACCAAGTTTGATTTCATTTGCGCTTTTACAAAATTTTTCGCAAACTGATGGTGTTTTTCTCGACTTCAAATATCTACGGTAAAAAGTGGAAAATGAAATAATTACAGCTTACGTCGGACTCGGCTCGAATTTGGGCGACCGGGCAGGCAATCTTCTTCTGGCAGTGCGCGGACTTCTCGAAGCGAGTTTTATCGTGCAAAAACTTTCCGCTATTTATGAAACCGAGCCGGTCGGCGTGGAAAATCACGGTAATTTTTTGAATATGGCGGTCGAGATTCATCTTTCCGGCATTACGGCTTCGCAAATGATGGCGCGGATGCTGCGAATCGAATATCTGCTCGGACGCAAAGACAAAAATCTGCAAAAGCCGCGCACGGTTGATCTCGATTTACTGCTGTTCGGCGATTTGCAGACGGAAACCGAATTTTTGACTTTGCCGCACCCGCGAATGCACCTGCGCCGCTTTGTTTTAACGCCGCTCGCCGAAATCGCCCCGCACACCAAACATCCGGTTCTGAACAAAAATATCACGCAATTATTAGACGAAACAAGCGATAATTCTTTCGTCAAAAGATGGAATCCGAACCTCGGTCAAACTTTTGAAAACGACGAGATGAAAATATACTTTAAAAATCTGGCAACGAAGTGAGAATTGGGAAGTGAGATGTAATGAAGTTAAAGTTATTGTCATTTTTCATTTCTTATTTCTCACTTGAGTTTTAGACTTTGCTTTATTCGCCGGATTCCCTTTTAATATCAATCTATGGCGTATTTAAAACCCGATAAGCCGGAAAAAGTTTATGTTCCCGCACTGCGCGTCGCAAAAGAAAAAGGTGAAAAATTAGTTTGTTTGACCGCATATGATTATCCGACCGCCCGGATTGTTGACGAAGCGGGCGTGGAAATCATTCTCGTCGGCGACAGTATGGGAAATGTCATACACGGTTACGGCAATACGATTCCCGTTACGCTCGACGAGATTTTATCCGCCGTCAAAGCCGTTAATCGCGGCTCTAACCGCGCTTTAATCGTTGCCGATATGCCTTACGGCAGTTATCACACCGGCGATAATAAAGCAGTTCGCAACGCCTTGAAATTAATGAAAGGCGGCGGCGCGGAAGCCGTCAAACTCGAAGGCGGGCGCAACCGGATTGATTTGGTCAAACGTCTGGTTGACGAAGAAATTCCGGTGATGGCGCACATCGGTTTAACGCCGCAGTCGGTTCACAAACTCGGCGGCTACCGCGTTCAGGGAAAAACCGCCGAAGCTGCGGAGATTTTGATCGAAGACGCGAAACTGCTCGAAGAAGCCGGAGCGTTCGCCATCGTTCTGGAACTCGTTCCACGCGAGATTGCCGAAATTATCACCAAAGAATTAAAAATCTCGACGGTCGGCATCGGCGCGGGAACTAATTGCGATATACAAGTTTTGGTTCTGCACGATTTGATCGGCTTTACCTTCGGCAGACAGCCGCGTTTTGTGCGGCAGTATGCAAACGTCAGTCAGGTTATCACCGAAGCGATTACAAAATGGATGGAAGACGTGCGCGGCGGCGTTTATCCGAGCGAAGAGGAATCTTACGGGCTGCCGAAAGAGGTTGATTTGGAAACTCTTAAGGCGACTGCCCGTTAATTTATGGAAATCATAAATCGTCGGCAAAGAATGGCATCTATCGCCCGCAAACTCCGGCGCGAAAATAAAACCGTCGGTTTCGTCCCGACGATGGGCGCACTGCACGAAGGACATCTTTCGCTGATCGCCGAAGCGCGTCAGATGTCCGATGTCGTGATAGTTTCGATTTTCGTCAACCCGACGCAGTTTAACGAGCAAAAGGATTTTAATAAATATCCGCGCGATTTAACGGCTGATGCCGCCGTTTTGACCGATTATCAGGTTGATTATGTTTTCGCGCCCGAAGCGCAGGAAATTTACCCGGAAAATTTCTCGACCTTTGTTTACGTCGAAGATTTAACGGAAACTTTGGAAGGCGCGTCCCGTCCCGGACATTTTCGCGGTGTGGCGACAATCGTGACAATTTTGTTTAATTCGATTCGTCCCGATTACGCTTTTTTCGGGCAGAAAGACGCGCAGCAGGTCGCCGTTATCAAACGTCTGACGCGGGACCTTGGATTTGAAACGGAGATCGTCGTGCTGCCGACGATTCGGGAAGAAACCGGCTTGGCGATGTCTTCGCGCAATTCGCTTTTGACCGACGAAGAAAGAATCAAGGCTTCGATTATTTATCAAAGTCTGCGCGAAGCGAAAATCGCTTTTCGCAACGGCGAGCGAAACGCCCTGAAAATCGCCGACTTAATTAGCAGAAAGATCGAATCCGAACCTTTTGCGCGGATTGACTACATCGCCGTCGTTGATGCCGAAACGCTCGCGCCGATTGAAAAAATTGAAGAAAATCCCGCGCTCGTCGCCGTCGCCGTCCGTTTCGGACTCGTGCGCTTGATTGACAACATTATTCTGAACAAAAAGCAGTAATATCAATCATTGACGCATCTAAATTTACGAGTTTCCAAAA
>JALYQJ010000251.1 GCA_030855875.1 Acidobacteriota bacterium | reverse complement strand
TCATATTAGTTTCGCCATCGGTTGGCGAGCCGATTTTCAATTCTTTGGTCAGCGCGACGATTTTTTCCATCAATTCATCGTGGACAGTTTCGTCCACAATCAGCCGCGAACACGCCGAACATTTCTGTCCCTGAAACCCGAAAGCCGCCGCGACAACTCCCGCCGCCGCCGAATCGAGTTCCGCGTCATCGGCAACGATAATCGCGTCTTTGCCGCCCATTTCCGCGACCACGCGCTTCATCCAACGCTGTCCCGTCCGCGTTTTCGCCGCTTCTTCATAAATATGCAGACCGACCGCTTTCGAGCCGGTAAACGAAATAAATCGTGTTTTCGGATTGGCGACCATCTGCTCGCCGACCGCCGCACCTTTGCCCGGAACGAAATTGACGACTCCGGCGGGAAGTCCGATTTCTCTCAAAACTTCCATAAATTTGTAAGCAATTGTCGGCGCGTCCGGCGAAGGTTTCAAAACCGTCGTGTTTCCCGCCACAACTGCCGCCATCGTCATTCCGACCATAATCGCCAGCGGAAAATTCCACGGCGGAATAATCGCGCCGACTCCGAGCGGAACGTATTCAAACCGATTATTTTCGCCTTCATACGGCGTAACCGGCTGCGGTCCCGACCAGCGCAGCAATTCGCGCCCGTAAAATTCGAGAAAATCAATTGCTTCCGCCGTGTCGCCGTCAGCTTCCGCCCACGTTTTGCCGGTTTCAAAAATCATCCACGCCGAAAAATAATGCTTTCGTTCGCGCACAATCGCGGCGGCTTTGAAAAGATATTCGGCGCGATCCTGAGCGGAAACATTACGCCATATTTTGAAAGAATTCGTCGCCGCTTTGATGGCTTTATTGACGAATGTTTCGGCGTGCGCGTCGGCATCGGCGAATATTCCGACAACCTGCGTTTTTTCCGCCGGATTGATGCTTTCAAATTTATTCTCCGACGTAAATTCTTCGCCGTTAATAATAATCGGATATTCGCGTCCCAATTCGCCGCGCACTTTTTCAATCGCGGCTTCCATCGCCATTTTGTTTTCCGCTACGGAAAAATCAGTAAACGGCTCGTTTCTAAATTCATCTAAACTTTTTTGTGTTTGCATATTTTCTCTCATTAATATTTTTGAAAAGCCTCTAACTTATCTTTCGGTTTCACCCAACTTTTAGCTGTTTTTACAGACTTATTTTCATATTCTGTCCATGATATTTCTGCGCCGTCTTCTAACTCTTCATAAACAGGAACAAGACTTGTTAAACCTTCAAAAAGCCACCGTCCTTTTCTATCGGTTTGTTCCGTCCACATTTCTCCGCTTTCTTCTTCGAGCTTCCCGCATTTAATAGCTTTCTTATAGGCTTCAGACGGATTTTTCGCATTAATCAAAATTTCATTGAGCCAAATTCTACAACGTCTGTTAAGATTTTCTTTTACCTCATCGTAAAACTCAAATCTCAACAAGATGTGCGCGACATACCAATTTACAGGGCTTACATTTCCGCCTGAACTACTTTCATTGTTTTTGCTAATTTGATTTTTTTTCATCTAAGCCGTTTCAAAGACGAGTTCTTTTATTTTAGGCAAAGCAATACCGTCTTCTTCATAAATCTCGATTACTTCATCAACAGCAACGCATAATTCCTTAAAAACTTTTAACGCATCTTTACCGTGAACTCCGCCGTCCATTAATTCCGGGCAAGTTCCGATAAAACAATTATCTTCTTCACTCCAAACGATGATTTTTTTATAAAGGTCTGATTTTTTCACTTTCCTTTCACCTCTTTGATGGCGTTATTTACATCAGTGATTTGGTATCTTTCGGCATCTTCACCCAATTTCCCTGATATTGTTAAAGCTCTTTCGCGCCTTGGGTGACGAAAGTTTCGATGGCTTCCCTTTCCGCCGCGATTTACAAAACCGTTTCGTTCGAGTTCGGCAATCAATTCTCTGATTTTCGGCGGCATTCTATATTAAACAAACAGATTACCGAAATTTTTGCCTATCTATTTCGTGCAGTTCCCATTCGTCGAGGAGTTCGGGGAAAACGGCTTCTTCCGTGTCCTGCCAGGCGATGACGAAACGCGGCTGCTGGGTGTCATTTAAGTGTTTGACGTAACTTAAAATTAAAACCCAGCCGGCATCGAGATATTTGTTTAGTTCGCGGCTCGAACTGACTTCGGCGGTTCGTTTTGTTTCTTCAATTTTCATAGATTACTCCCATTTTCCCGTTTTTTGTAATTTTTTAATTTTTCGTTTTGCCATTTCACGCTTCAGCAGAGTCATTCGATCCAAAAATACAATGCCGTCGCAATGGTCGGTTTCGTGCAGAACGCAGCGCGCCGTCAAATCCGCGCCGCCGAGTTCCTGCCATTCGCCGAAAACGTCCTGATAACGAACTACTGCGCGGGCTTCGCGTTTTATTTTCGTGTGAATTCCCGGAAACGACAAACAGCCTTCTTCGCCGAACTGCTCGCCTTCCTGCACGAGAATTTCAGGATTGATGATGGCAATTTTATTCGATTCGCTGTTTTCGGTTGGCACGTCCATCACGAAAAGCCGTTTGGAAACGCCGACTTGCGGTGCGGCAAGACCGACACCTTGCGCTTTATACATCGTTTCAAACATATTTCCGACCAATTCGCGCAAATCTTCGTTAAACTCATTTTCGGCGACGGGTTTTCCGACCGTCAGCAAAACAGTTTCCGGGTAAAGCGCGATTTTCAGTAAAGCCATAAACCAGATATTATAAAGCAAAAATATAAAAGGTAAAAAGAAAAATTAAATGAAAAAATGTTTGATGGTTTTTCCAACGCGAATCCAAACCGCAAATTTTGTTTTTTTCTGCAATTTGTAATCCGCATTTTCGGCAAGCCGGCTGATTTCGCGCACGTCGTGATTTAACCGGCAAAAGACAAAATTTACACCGAAACTGTAAAAACTCAATTTCGACTGTTCAAACT
>JALYQJ010000238.1 GCA_030855875.1 Acidobacteriota bacterium | reverse complement strand
ATTGGAACAGATTTTGAACTTTTGCAGAGTTTCCGCGAAGAACACCGAACGCCTTCGGGCGCGACGCAGAATTTTATTTACGCTCATTTTCAAATTAACAAATAAAGATGAACATTGAACAAATCGAAAATTCGCAGGCAAACAATCTAAATGACTTTTTGCCGTATCTGGCTTGGGTTGTTGCGCTGACAGCAACGGTCGGCAGTCTTTTCTTCAGCGAGGTAATGCAGTTGCCGCCGTGCGTTCTCTGCTGGTATCAGCGGATTGCGATGTATCCGCTCGTTGTCATCATCGGGATTGGAATTATCACGCGGGACAATCGTATGAAAAGTTATGCCTTGCCGCTTTGTCTGATCGGTTTGGCGATTTCGATTTACCATAATTTGCTTTATTACGGTATTCTTCCCGAAAGTATCGCACCTTGCACGGAAGGAATTTCCTGCACTTCGCGGCAAATCGAATGGCTCGGTTTTATCACGATTCCGCTGATGGCTTTGACGGCGTTTGTCGGCGTGAGTTTATGTCTATTATTTTATAAACAAAAGGAAAAATAATTTTATGAGAAAAGAAGTCAAAATTTTAGGAGCGATTGCAATCGTCGTCGTCATTGCCGCGATTGTCGGCGCAAATTATTATCGAAGTTCGGTTCAGAGCGAAAGAGTAACAACCGGCAGTAATTCAAACGCTCCGAAAATAAACCCGGAACAACTTGTGCGCTCCGACAGTCCGACGCTCGGCGCAGCGGACGCGAAAGTTACAATCGTTGAATTTCTTGACCCGGAATGCGAATCTTGCCGGGCGTTTAATCCGACGGTTAAAAAGATTTTAAAGGAATACGACGGCAAAGTTAGATTGGTTGTCAGATATATGCCGCTGCATCCGAACTCGGTCTCGGCGGCGACTTTTACGGAAGCGGCAGGCGAACAGGGAAAATATTGGCAGGCGCAGGAAATGCTCTTTCAAAAACAACCCGAATGGGGAACTAAACACGGACCTCAAGCCGGCGCACCAGCGGACATTAACGCGCTTTTCAAAAAATACGCGGCGGAATTAGATCTGGATGCGAGCAAAATGGACAGCGCATTCGCCGAAAACCGATATGCCGCCAAACTCGAACGCGACAAAAAAGACGGGCAAAGCCTCGGCGTTCGACAGACCCCGACATTTTTTGTCAACGGCAGAAAATTGGCGCGTCTGGGCGAAGCCGATCTAAAATCGCTGATTGATGAAGAATTAAAAAGGTAGTCTGACAAGTATAATGTTGGAATTTATATGAATGAAAGTGTAAAAACCGAATCGCGCAAATCTGCTTTGTGGCAGGACACAAAGTTTCGCTGGATGGTTTTCAGCGTGGCAATTGTCGCGGTGTTCGAGTTTCTTTCGCTTGCCGACATTGACGTTTTCAAATATGCGGTCGGCGAGAGATATTCGCGTCCGATTGCCGCGTCGTTTTTCGCCGCGATAATTCTGGTTATCGGCTGGCGCACTCTTTTGAGCGGCTTAAAGGCTCTTTCAAAATTAAATTTCAAAAGCATCAATCTGCTGATGACGATTGCCATTATCGGAGCATTTTATCTCGGCGAATACGAAGAAGCGGCGGTCGTCGTGGTGCTTTTCACTCTGGGCGAAACGCTGGAAAAATTCGGCATCGCCACGAGCAAATCGGCTTTGCAGGCTCTGGTTGAGCGCACGCCGAAAACGGCGGCAGTCAAAAACGCCGACGGTCAAATTACGGAAATTACGCTGGCGGAAATCAAAGTCGGCGACATTCTGGTTCTCAAGCCTTCGGATATGATTGCGATGGACGCGGAAGTTGTGAGCGGCGCGTCTTCGGTTGACGAGTCAACAATCACGGGCGAACCGCTGCCGAAAGACAAGCACGAGGGCGATTTGGTGTTCGCCGGAACGCTCAATTTACAAGGCTATCTGGAAGCGAAAGTTAAAAAACTCGCCGCCGATTCGACGCTTGCCAAAATTATCGAAACTACTTTCGCGGCGACGCGCACCAAAGCGGAAACGCAGAAATTTATCGAAACCTTCGCCGGTTATTACACGCCGACGATTATCGTTATCGCGGCTTTGCTCGTCGCCGTTCCGACTTTTCTTTTCGGTCAGCCGTTTAATCTCTGGTTCGAGCAGGCGATTACAATTCTCGTCATCGCCTGCCCGTGCGCTCTGGTAATTTCCACGCCGATTTCGATTTACGGCGCAATCGGCAACGCCTCGGCTCGCGGCGCACTCGTCAAAGGCGGCAAATATATCGAGGCAATCGGACAAATCAAAGCCGTGGCGATGGACAAAACCCGAACTTTGACTTACGGCAAACCGAAAGTTACCGACGTGATTCCGTTTGGGGACGCGACGCGCGAACATCTGCTTGCCTGCGCCGCCGGAATCGAAACCTACTCGGAACATCCGCTGGCGCAGGCAATCGTTGACGCGGCGCGTGATGAAAAAATCGAGATTCACGGTATTGAAAATTTCCAAGCCGTGATGGGCAAAGGCGCGAAAGCCGATTGCGTCGTCTGTTACGACAAACATCACTGTATCGGCAAACTCCCGTTCATCACCGAAGGACACGCGGTGCAGGATGAAGTTGTCGCCCGCGTCGAGGCGTTGCAGCAGACGGGTAAAACTTCGATTGTCATCAGCAGTAACGGCGGTGTAGAGGGAATTATTGCCCTGACCGATGAAATTAAAACAGAAAGCAAAGCCGCCGTTGCCGAACTAAAAAGTTTGGGTGTGGAAGTCATAATGCTGACGGGCGATAATCACGCTCCCGCAATGTTGGTGGCAAAACAAGTCGGCATTACGGAAGTCAAAGCCGAAATGCTGCCCGAACATAAAGCAGACGCGATAAAGGAACTTTTGGCAAAATACGGCGCGACGGCGATGGTCGGCGACGGCGTGAACGATGCGCCCGCGCTGGCTTTATCTTCGGTCGGAATAGCGATGGGCGCAGCGGGCAGCGACACGGCAATTGAGGCGGCTTCGATTGCGATTTTGAACGACCGTCTGGAACTCGTTCCATATTTAGTCAGATTGGGCAGAAAAACGATCTCGACGATTAAAATCAACACGACGCTCGCCGTTGCGACCAAACTCGTTTTTATAATTTTGGCGGCTTTTGGATTGAGCAGTCTGGCGATGGCGATTTTCGCTGATGTCGGCGTAACGGTTTTAGTTATATTAAACAGTTTGCGCCTTCTTAAATTCAAGTAATTTTATTTGTTGAAAAAAACGAAGTGTCGGGTCGGACATTTAAATGTTGAAATTTATCGAATAAAAGGGTGGTGCGCCGGAAAAATCAGTTTCGCGCGAGCGATTTTTTGTTGGTTTTCTGAGAACTTTTACTGACAATAGAACTTATCCGATTTTTGTGTTAAAAAATACAAATGTCAAAATCTTCGCAAATTGATTCGCCGTCCGATTCCGCCGGTGCAGCCGTTGAAACAAAAAATCGCCGCTCGTCGTGGCTCAAATCGTCACTCGATTGGCTTTTGATTTTTGTTGTCATCGCCATCGCCATGCGATTCGTTCCCGGTCTTTACAACCCGACGTGGCTGTTTATCGTTTGCTGTCTGGCGATTATACCGCTCGCCGGATGGATGGGAAAAGCCACCGAGCATTTAGCCGAGCATCTGGGCGAAGGTGTCGGCGGGCTGCTGAACGCCACTTTCGGCAACGCCGCCGAACTTATCATCGCGCTTTTCGCTTTGTCGAAAGGTTTGGAAGGCGTGGTCAAAGCGTCAATTACCGGCTCGATTATCGGCAATCTGCTGCTCGTGCTGGGACTTTCGTTTCTGGCAGGCGGAGTGAAATTTAAAGAACAAAAATTTAACCGCACGGCTGCCAGTGTGACCGCGACGGCTTTGACTTTAGCCGCAATCGCGCTGCTTATTCCGAGCGTTTTTCATCAAATCGCGGCGCAGGTTCCGGTCGCCGAGGGCGGCTGGACACCTGCCAAAGAGCAGAATTTGTCGCTCGCCATCGCCGTCGTGCTGGTAATAACTTACGGCTTCACCTTACTGTTTTCGCTCGTCACGCATAAAAAATTATTCATCGGCGAGGCGATGCAGGGCGCGACAAAAAAAGTCGGTCACGAACTCGAACATTGCGAGGATGAAACTGAAGAAACTCATAAGGAAGTCTGGTCGCGCGGCAAATCAATCACGGTGCTGCTCGTCGCCACCGCTTTCGTTGCGCTGATTTCGGAATTTCTCGTCGGGGCAATCGAGCAGGCGCGTGAAAGTTTGGGATTGACTGAAGTGTTTGTCGGGGTCATTGTCGTGGCGATTATCGGCAACGCCGCCGAGCATTCTTCGGCAATCCTGATGGCGATGCGTAACAAAATGGATTTGAGTCTCTCAATCGCTTTGGGGTCTTCCCTGCAAATCGCGCTGTTTGTCGCGCCGGTGCTGATATTCGCGTCCTACCTGTTCGGCAGACCGATGAATCTGGAGTTCACCATCCCGGAAGTCGTTGCGGTCGTCGCTTCAGTTTT
>JALYQJ010000213.1 GCA_030855875.1 Acidobacteriota bacterium | reverse complement strand
GTCGTAAATGATGTTTGAAGCTGCGAATCGGTAAAACTGGTTCCGAGAGCCGACGCGCCTTCGAGCGAAATCGGCAGATAAAACATTCCGAAACCGCCGCGCAGAGTTGTTTTCCCGTCGAAACTGTAAGCGAAGCCGACGCGCGGCGCGAAACGCTTTTTGTCCGTATCCTGCTGCGAGCCTTCCGGGAAACTGAGCAATCCGGTCAGATTTCTAAGCGTCGTTCCGTTGAGCGAAGCAACCGCCGGATCGAGCGTGATCGAATTGATTCGACTTTGCACCGCGCCCTGAATCGGCGAAGCGGCATCAAAATCAAAATTCGTCACAAGCCGCTGCGGGCTTGCCGTTCCTGTTTCAAAATCCCAGCGCAATCCCAAATTAAGTGTTAAATTGCGGAAAATTTTCCAGTCATCCTGTATAAAACCCGCGCCGTAATGATGGAAAACCGTGATCGGAACCTGCACCTCACGGCTGATGCCGCTCGGAATTCCGAGCAGAAAAGAAGCCAGGGAAGAACCCGCCGCTTCGATTGGACTGACCACCGCCGAAGGAACCGGACCGGCGGTTGCCGCCCGCGAGAATGAAAAACTTCCCGTCGGCGTGTTGAACTGGAACGGATAAAAACGATACAAACGATATTCGCCGCCGAAACGGAAAGTGTGTGAACCGCGCAGATAAGTGATCGAATCGTTGACGAAATGCGTGTCGCGCGGCTGGTCGTTACCAGCACCCGCTATCTGACCGGTAGCGATCTCACCTGCAGCAATCGTCGAATTAACGTCGCCACCGCCAATAGTGAAGGTCGGGAATATTAACGCTGAAGCCGCATCACGTAGATATGCTGGCAAACCTAGAGAAGTTGTATCAAAGCCCAAACCTTCAGATGCCTGAGTCGCATGCGCCCGCGTATAGCCGTAACGAAAATTGTTAATTAATTTATCGCTCAAAGTGTAAACGTGATTAAATGTTCCATTTAAAAAGGAATCATCAGTAATTGTGATGTTCGAAGCTACCGAATTGAAATAGCTAGGAGGTGCGTTACGACGCTTTTCGTAGCTGAAACGAGCAAAGAAATTTTGCTTTTCGGAAACAGTATGGTCAACCCGCCCAGAAACAAGATCGCGCTCAAATTCGGCGTTACCTGAAAAAGCATAGTTGTTGATTAACCCCGAACGGTTCGGCAGTGGAATGAATTGCAATACGGCTAAAGCAATTGGATCAAGGCAAGGTGTTGTAACACGATTGGTTGCCGCCGTGCAAACCGGCAAAACACTCAGATTGTTATTGGCAAACGGCAATCGACGTCCCGCATTTGTGCCGGTCGAAAGATTGGCGAACGGATTATAAATCTGCCCAAAAAGTGCAGGAGTTCCGTCGGCATTTACGATGCCTGTGCGCGTGGCTCCGGTTAAAAGCTCCCCGAGGTCACCTCTCCGCATTCGCTCGGTCGGGACGGTTGTGACGCGCGTAAACGGATTTTTTTCGCGGCGCAATTCGTAGTTGGCGAAAAAGAAAGTTTTATCAACTTTATCCAATACGTCGCCGCCTTCACCGAAACCTAGAAAATAAAGCGGACCGCCAATCGCGCCGCCAAATTGGTGTTTCGACGAAGTGTTGATACGCGGCACACTCCGACGATTATTGAAAAATCCGTTGGCGTTTAAGTTTCCGTCCTGAAAATATTCATAAAGTGCGCCGTGAAATTTCCGCGTTCCCGCTTTTGAGGAAACCGTCACGACACCGCCGCCGGTGCGACCGTATTCGGCGGGCGCGACACCGGAAACGACTTTAAATTCTCGAACCGCGTCCTGCGGCGGCGAAATCGCTACGCCGTTAAAATCGCCGATAGTGTTTGTTACGCCGTCCAACAAATTTTCGTTGGTCGAGGCGCGACCGCCGTTGACTGCAAAGTTTGAATCGAAGAAGTTGCGGTTTCCCGAAGAACCGATCTGGCTGTTCGGATTTCCCAGCGCCGCGCCGGTGTCAATCGTTCCCGGAACGAGATTGACGAACGAAAAAATATTGCGCTCCGATGTCGGCAAATCTTCGACGAGTTTGGCTTCGATGGTCGTTTCGAGATTAGATGTTTCGGTTTGCAGAATTGGCGTTTCATCGCTTCCGACATCAACCGAAACTTCGCCGGCGGTCACGCCGAGCGCAACGTCAATGCTTGCCGTCTGCGCGATTTCGAGTCTGATGTTTTCGCGGACAATGTTGGCGAAACCCGCTTTTTCGACTGTTATGTTATATGTTCCGGGCGGCAAAAACGTGATTGTGTAACCGCCTTCGTCGCTCGTGACGGAGGTTTTCGTCTGTCCGGTTTCATTCGACAGTGCCGTGACGGTCGCGCCGGGAACGACCGCGCCGTTCTGATCGCTCACCGTGCCGGAAACCGTCGCCGTAATCTGCTGGGCGAAAACCGCGCCGGTAAATAATCCGAAACCAATAATTGTTGCCAGCAGCAAAAAGGTAATTTTTTTCAAGCGATTCATATTCTCTCCTAATCCAAAT
>JALYQJ010000197.1 GCA_030855875.1 Acidobacteriota bacterium | reverse complement strand
GCAATCGTCATTATGACTTCAAATTTAGGCTCGGAAAATTTCAAAAAATACGAAAAACCGCTCGGCTTCGGAATGAAATCGCGCGGCGAGATGAAGGAAATCAAAGGTGACGTGATGAAAGCTGCCGAAACCAGATTTTCACCCGAATTTCGCAATCGGATTGATGAAATTATCGTCTTTTCGCCTCTGACAATGGACGAAGTGCGCGAGATTGCGCGGCTTTATCTCGCTAAAATCAAACGCAATATGGAGCGTCAGGGCAAGTTTGTCGAAATCACCGACGCGGCACTCGATCTGATAACCGAAAAAGGTTTCAGTCCGGCTTACGGTGCGCGTTTCCTAAAACGATACATTGATCAGAAGGTAAAACTTCCGATCACAAATCAATGGAAAGCCGCGATTCGTTTTGCGGTTGATGCCGAAAGCGGCGAAATCGTCGTCAAACAAACCGACGCGGCATTTAGCTTGAACTAACAAATACAACGCGAAAAAATCTTTCCGTATCAAAGGCTTTGGTGATAAAATCTTACCAAAGCCTTTTTTATTGGAGATAATAATGTTAGAAACTTACAAAGCCACGCTGCGCGGAGATAAAATCGAATGGGAAGCCGACGCGCCGAAAATTCTGCAAAAGGAAAAATCAGTCGAAGTTTTTGTTACGATTTTAGAAGAAGATTCCGCAATCAAAGAACCTCGTCCTTTTGGCTTGAGTAAAGGCGATTTTGTCGTGCCTGATAATTTTGACGCTCCTTTGTCGGAAGAAATTCTGACATCTTTTGAACAATGAATTTATTGCTCGACACTCACATTTTTCTCTGGTTTATCAGCGGCGACGGGCGTTTGCCGATTTTGTTTCAAAAGGAAATTCAAGAGCCGAGCAATAATGTATTTTTGAGCGTCGTTTCAGTTTGGGAAATTATCATCAAATACAATCTCGGAAAACTTCCTTTGCCGCAATCGCCTGAAATTTACATTCCGCGCAGGCGGCAGATTCATCGAATCAAAAGTTTGCCGATAACCGAAGCAAGTTTGAAAAATCTCGTTTCATTGCCCGATTTACACCGCGACCCGTTTGACCGTATTTTGATTAGCCAGGCATTAGGCGGTAATTTAACCATTGTGACAGTTGACCCGGCTATCAAAAATTATTTAGTGCCTATTTTGAAGTAATTTATTTGGAGAATATTTAATGAAAAAATTTCTACCTTCTATATTTTTCATTCTGCTATCCAGCTTTTTTGTTTTCGGTCAAGAATCGAAACCGTTAAGAATTATTGAACGTCCGACTCCTCAATTGACAGAAGCACAAAGAGAATTAAATATTTCCGTTCAAGGAACAGTAACTCTCCGGGTTGAATTTCTTGCAAACGGACAAATCGGAAAGGCTACTGCTGTTAACGGATTGCCATACGGATTGACAGAAAATGCTGTCGAAGCAGCAAAAAAAGTAAAGTTTATTCCGGCAACGAAAGAAGGAAATCCGATAACAATTTTTAAGCAACTTCATTATTTTTTTACTTGGGACGGCGGCTGGGAAAACACACCAAATCAAGCTGAAAATATTAAAAAAGACGATTCAAAAAAAGACGAAAAAGCCGAATCAATTATCAAAAAAGCAGTTGAAAAGCTCGGCGGCGACAAATATTTGCAGGTGAAATCGCAAATCGGGCGCGGGCGGTTCAGCATTTTGCGCGATAATGTGATCGTTTCGTTTCAGTCATTTGTTGACGTGATCGTTTTCCCGGACAAAGAGCGCACGGAATTTAAGGGCAGTGCGAAAAACGTGCAGACCAATGTCGGGAAAAGCGGTTGGATATTCGACGGCGACGCAGAAGTCGTCAAAGAACAAGACAAAGCGCAAATCGAAGGTTTCGAGCGCGGAATCAATGCCAGTTTGGATAATCTTTTGCGCGGCGGATGGCGAAACGGCGGCGCGGTTTTGAGTTATGTCGGCAAGCGGCAGGCGAGTTTGGGCAAACGCAATGATGTCGTCAAACTCGTTTACACAAATGGTTTTACGGTCGAGTTTGAGTTTACGGATGACGGAACGCCCGCCAAGTCAATCTTCAAACGCACGAACGCCGACAACGAGGAAATCACGGAAGAAGATCGTTACGCGCAATTCGTTGAGGTTCAGGGAATTAAAACGCCGTTTATTATTGACCGTTTTACGAATAAGGCGCAGAGTTCGCGCATCAATTACGATTCGGTCGAATTCAACAGAACAATCCCCGATTCTATCTTTGCCAAACCGAAAAGTGCGAAAGAAGTTAAAAAAGATTTAAAATTGTAGGATTAGGGACGAGAAAAAAGGGACGAGAGACGAGTGTTTATGAAAATTCATTTCACTCGTCTCTCGTCCCTTTTTCCCTGTCCCTATCTTTAAATAAACGCGAAGTCGAACTGTTCCTGATGAATTGATTTGTCGCCGGTCAAATCAACATTGCCGAGATACGCTTCGATCTCTTCGAGAACGG
>JALYQJ010000191.1 GCA_030855875.1 Acidobacteriota bacterium | reverse complement strand
AAAGAATAAAAATCATCTTCATATTTGAGTTCTGACATATCTATTCCATATTCTTCTTTGGCAAGCATAACAGTCGTAAAATCATCCATAAAACTAAACTCAAATATATTGTCAATTTTCGGTCTAAAAATTCGTCTATTCATTTTGATTATCCTTGGTTTTTTCTTTGATAATTTCAATCGGACTGACTTCAAGAAATTCAGCTAGCTCAACGACATTGCTTTTTATTGGCTCAAATTTTTCCGAAAGAATATTCGAGAGCTGCGTGCGTGAAATTCCTAACGCTTCCGCCAGTTCGGTATAAGTTAAAATTCCTTTTTTCGCCATTTGTTCCATAACTTTGGCTTTATTTAGTATCGGCATCTTAGATTAATATGAAATGAAAGTCAAATATATTTTGACTATATGTTAAGTATTTTATGAATTATTGATTCATCTATTTCTTTTAGATTTTTTCTAAAGTCAATCGGGTCATACCAAAAACAGCCGACGCATCCCAAGTCATTTTCATATTTTAATTGACCTTTTGTGAAAGAAATTGGATAACCTAATTTTTTAGCATCGTATCTGTTTCCTGTATTTCTACATTCTTTGCAAAACTGTCTTTTTGCATCATTTGCTGCTTTACTTAAAGGTTGAAAGTCGTCAAGGGTTTGTGTTTCAAGTGTCATTACTCGCAGATCATTCTTTCTACCATTCTTGTGATCCACTTCAGGGTTAGACGTTCCTAAAACTACACATCTTTGATTCTTAATTACTTTTCTAATATCAGACCTTATTTGCTGACTTCCTAAATCCTCTTTATTGAATCCATTGAGCCTGATTCTATCAATGCGATTACCAGAAGTTTGGTTTTTGTCGAATTCAATAATATAGACTTTTGCCAAAGTTGATTCCTTTCTACACCAACTTCCACCATTGCCGAGTTCTAAACTTTTATATCTTCCTACAAATTCAGAAGCACTTACCCATCTTGAGCTACCTGTTTCAATATCAGGTTTTGCTAATTCTAGAAATAAATTATTTTTAGTATCTTTCATTGCTTCTTAGAATTCTTTCTTAAAAACAAAAATATATTCGTGCTTGAAAATAAAATAATCGCTGTTTAAGGCGCGATATTTCCAAATATTATTCTGTCCGATTTTACCGCGATTACCTTCGATGTTTTTGATAATAATGCCTTTTAACTTTGCCGCAAAACTTCGCTTTATCATATCCATACAATAAAAAGCCAAGGGCAGAACTTCACCATTTTTATAAACGTCTCCGACAACGATTGCAAAATACCTGTTTTTGTCGAGATGTTTTAATGAGTTTTCGCAGACCGTTCTGAATTTGCCGATGAACTCTTTGAGATTGCTGATTTGCGACAAATCATTTGCATCGTCGGTAAATTTTACAATATCCAAATACGGCGGATGCATTAAAACGAACTGCACGCTTTTTGCGGACAATTTATCAAAAGCAATCTCAAAACTGCCGTCAACTTTTTGAACATCGAGCGAATTGCATTGCCTGATGAAATAACAACTTTCAGCCGAAACTTTCCTTTGAACGTAATCAACAATCTTTGGATTTATATCAAAGCCGATGTATTTTCTGTCTAATTTCTCACATTCAAAAAGCGTCGTTCCGCTTCCCGTAAACGGCTCGAAAACAGTTTCGCCTTTTTTCGTAAAGCGTCTGATTAACTGATTAGGAATTTGCGGAACAAAATTACCGTGATAGATATTTTCGTGCTTTCCGCTTTTATCGCGTTCTCTGATGAGCCACAACGAGTCGGTATTGATGTTGAGTTGTTTCCAATTCCCAATATCCAAGTCGTTGTGTTTCATAAAGTTTTTAGCTGGTTATCTATTCATCAATTCTTCAATTTCTTCCGCCTGTTTCGGGCAGTTTGCCGTCAGATTGACGTTGCCGTCTTCAGTTACTAAAACGTCGTCTTCGATGCGAACGCCGATGCCGCGATATTGTTTGGGCGCGTCTTTGTCGTCGGGCGGAATGTAAAGTCCGGGTTCGACCGTGAGAACCATTCCGGCTTCAAACGGGCGCGAGTTTTTCGCTTTTTGGTCGGTGAAATAGCGTCCGGCATCGTGAACGTCCAAGCCTAAATAATGCCCGACTCCGTGCATATAATATTTCATATACGCTTTTTTCTTTATCAAATCTTTGGTTTTGCCTTTCAGAAGTCCGAGTTTTTTCATTCCTTCGGTGAGCATCTCGATTGATAAATCCTGACGCTGTTTGACGGTGTTTCCTTTTTTCGTCGCTTCGAGACAGGCGATTTCGACTTCAAGAACCGTGTCGTAAACTTCGCGCTGCGGTTTGGTAAATCTGCCGCCGATGGGAAATGTGCGCGTGATGTCCGAAGCGTAGCCCTGGTAATGTGCGCCCGCGTCAATCAATAGCAAATCGCCGTCTTTGAGATCGTGGTTGTTTTCGACGTAATGCAGAATGGTCGCGTTTTCGCCGCCGCCGATGATCGAATTATAGGAAACGCCCGCCGCGCCGCTCATCCGAAAATGATGTTCGATGATCGCTTCGACGCTCGATTCGTTCATTCCGGGCTTGACCGAACGCATCGCCAAAACGTGCGCTTCCGCCGCGATGTCGGCGGCTTTTTGCATCAACTCTACTTCTTCCGGCGTTTTATGCAGACGCATTTCGTGAATCAAAACGGTCGGATCAACAATCGTATGCGGCGGATAAGCGGTTTTTAAACGCTTGAATCTCTGCGCTGAAAGATACTGCAAAATCTTTTGATCGAGCCGGTTGTCAACGCCGAAACGATAGAAGAGTTTTTCGTGACCGTTGAGCATTTTCGCCAATTCGGTTTCAAATTTTTCAATCGGCAACGCTTTGTCCGCGCCGTAATTTTTTTCTGCGCCTTCAACGCCTTCGCGCCGTCCATACCACGTTTCCATCAGCGGATCGCGCGGACGAACGAACAGCATAAACGGATTCTTTTTATTTGACGGATTGATGACGGCAATCGCGTCCGGTTCGGGAAATCCGGTCAGATAAAAGAAATCCGGGTCCTGGTGAAACTTAAATTCCGTGTCGTAACTTTTCGTCACTTCGTGCGCGGCGGGAATAATCGCAATCGCGTCTTTGCCGATGGATTCGATAAAATCTTTCAGTTGTTTTTTCATATATTTCTCCAAATATTAAGGGGATTTTAACGCAAAGACGCAAAGGCGCAAAGACGCGAAGAAAAAATAACCCGGAGGACGGAGGTAAACAGGAATGATTTTTGATTTATCCTTGTCTATCCTGTTCATCCCTGTTAATTTTTCTTTTGGATTTATTTTGTGTTTATGGATTTACGCATCACCGAAATTTTTCTCTCGATTCAGGGCGAATCTTCGCACGCCGGACGACCGTGCGCGTTCGTGCGTCTGACCGGCTGCCCGATGCGCTGCGTCTGGTGCGATTCGGAATACACTTTTACGGGCGGCGAGCGAATTTCATTTGAAAATATTTTCGCGCAGTTAAAAGATTTCGGCTGTAATCTGGTCGAAGTTACCGGCGGCGATCCGCTCGCTCAGAAAAATGTTTATCCTTTTATCAAGCAACTTTTAGACGAAGGTTATGAAGTTTTAATCGAAACCGGCGGATTTTTTTCGACGGAAAAAGTTGACGAACGCGCTAAAATTATTCTCGATGTAAAATGTCCCGCGTCCGGCGAATCGGAGAGAAATCATTGGGCAAATCTGGAAAGATTAAACCGCGAAAAAGACGAAATAAAATTCGTCGTCGCCGACTTGAACGACTGGGAATTTGCGCGTGAAGTGATTGTAAAATATGATTTGGAAAACCGCACGAAGGAAATTTTAATTTCGCCGATCTTCGGAATTGAAAACTTAAAAGAAATTGCCGAAACAGTTTCAAAAAGCGGTTTGAAAGTACGATTGAATCTGCAATTACACAAATACATCTGGGGCAAAGACGTTCACGG
>JALYQJ010000177.1 GCA_030855875.1 Acidobacteriota bacterium | reverse complement strand
ACCGGACTCTGGCAAGTTTCGGGCAGAAACCGTCTGGCGTTTGAAGAAATGGTGCGGATTGATTTATTTTACATCGAAAACTGGTCTTTGTGGCTCGATTTGAAGATTATTCTTTTGACTTTGCCCGCCGTTCTGCGCGGCGACGGCGCAAGGTGAAATTCTGATTTTTAACATTTATCGGAATAATTGCTATTATTTATTAAAGTTTGAATATCAAAGTTTGAAAAAGGGGAAGAAAAATGAGCGAAAATAAAATTAATCGAAGAGATGTTTGCAAAAGTTTATTAGCCTTGGGCGGTATTGCTTTGGGCGGCGCGGCTGTTAAAGCGCAGCAAGCAACGCCAACGCCGACACCGACGCTGCTTGATCCGGTGCTTCAAGACCAGCGCATTGCCGATGCCGTTAAAAGCGGCGCGACGATGGAGGAAATCGCCAAATTGCGCGATCCCGTTGCCGGTAATCCGCAGGAAGCGATTCGCGCTTTAAAAACAGGAAATTCAAGATTCTTCAGCGGCTCGGCGCGTCGTCCCGAACTTTCCGCCGCCGAACGCCGCTCGCAAATTCTGGCGCAAACGCCGTTCGCCGTTGTTTTAAGCTGTTCGGACAGCCGCGTTCCGACCGAGATTGTTTTCGATCAGGGTTTAGGCACTCTTTTCATCACGCGCGTGGCGGGAAACGTCATAGAAACCGGAACTTTGGGAAGCATTGAATACGGCATCGGACACTTAAAATCGCACGTTGTCGTCGTTCTCGGACACGAAGGCTGCGGCGCGGTCAAAGCCGCTCTGCTTCCGCCTGAAGCCCGCGCCCGCGAAACCGAAAATATTCAGGCATTGCTCAACAGCATTTTACCAGCGGTTTCTAAAATACCGAAAATCCGCGACGAAAAAGCCAAAATGCGTGAAGCCGTCGTCGCCAATGTGCGCCTGCAGGTGCAGAATTTGAAAAAAGTCAAATTTGTGCAGGACGCGATTGCCAGCAACAAAATTGCCGTTATCGGCGCGTATTACGAAATCACGAGCGGCGCGGTTGATTTTTTTGAAACAGATGAAGATTTGCGTCTGGCGACAAACTCCGGGAGCGAGTGTTCACAGTGGCGTTCGCATCTCGCTTAAGAAAAATTTAGTTTGAGAAACGGAAAATCATTAACGGGCAGCTTCGGCTGCCCGAAATTGTTATGAATATTCAGGAATATAATTCAGCGGCTTGGAATCGGTTAGCCGAAAACGAAATCGAATGGAGTGTTCCGGTCAGTTCCGAAATTATCGAAAAGGCGCGCGGCGGCGAATGGGAAGTTATTTTAACGCCGATAAAACCGTGATGTCGGATATTGCCGAAACTCTGCGAAATGCTGCCGAAATTTTACGCGAAAGCGGAATCGCCGAACCGCGCCGCGAAGCCGCTTTGCTGCTCGCCTTCTCGCTTGAAAAGGACAAAGTTTTTCTCGTCGCGCACGACGATTACGAAGTTTCCGGCGAAGAAAATACAAAATTTCAGAGTTTTTTGAGCCGCCGCGCAAGCCGCGAACCTTTTGAATATATTACCGGCTCGCAGGAATTTTACCGGCTTGATTTTTTTGTTAAGCCCGACGTTTTAATTCCGCGTCCCGAAACGGAATTAATCGTCGAAAATGCAATTGAGATTTTGCGTGAAATTGAAAAACCGCGCTTTTGCGAAGTCGGCACCGGTTCGGGCTGCATTTCCGTTTCGATTCTGCACGAAGCGAAGACGGCGACGGCAATCGGTCTGGACATTTCGCCGAAGGCTCTGGAAATAGCCAGAAGAAATGCGGACGCGAACGGCGTTTCAGAAAGATTTGAATTGAAACATTCAGACGTTTTTGACGCTTTGAAAAACGAAAAAAACGAAAAAAACGAAAAATTTGATTTGATTGTTTCTAATCCGCCGTATGTGCCTTTTGGTGATTTAGCCGGTTTGCAGCCGGAAGTGCGCGATCACGAACCGCAAATCGCTTTGACCGACGGCGGCGACGGTCTTTCTATTATTAAAAAAATTATTGCGGATTCGCCGCAATGTTTAAAGCCGAACGGTTTTTTATTAATTGAAACCGGTCACGGGCAAGCGACAGAAGTTTTGCGGATGTTTCAACCTAAAATCTGGAAAAATGTTGAAGTTCTACCTGATTTGCAAGGAATTCAGCGAACAGTAAAAGCACAGTTTGCCGACTGAGCGCGGAAATGATTGCCGATTTATTCGGGTTTTTTTGAAAACCTCCAAATATACGGCGAAAAATCTTGCGTTTTTCGCCGGAATGGAGTTATTATAAGTTGCATTCCAATAAGCAGTTTGAAAAGTTTACAGGTAATTCCACATCTCGATTCAGCAAATCGGGGCGGAGAAAAAACCAGCGAAACTTCGGAAGTTCTAACCTTATTTTCTAAATAACGGAGGTGATTTTTGTGAAGGATATGCTGTATGCCGTTTTAGCTCTAATCGCTGCTTTAGCCGCGGCAGGTTCATTTTATTATTTTCAACATTCTGAGGGAAACACGATGTTATTGGTAGTTGCAATAATTTCCGTGATACTGGCGATGATTTTCGGTATTCTTTTTCTGTCGGGCAGAGTCAACAAGACCGAAGATATACACATAACTGAATAATTCAAAGAGTGAATTTTCAATAGGCGGTAATCGGATAGTTTGAACTAAAACGACAATCCCTATACTGCATTTAAATTCTATCTTACGGTTTCGGACGGCTGAATAGCGTTTTATTCGGCTGTCCGTTTTTACGTTCAGGCATATTTTTCTGAAAATTATTTCACCAGAAAGTGAATTTCTTTTCGAGATGCGATATAATGTTGACAAAATAGTAAAGATTTATAAATTCTACTATTTTCGAATTAAATAAAGAGTTTTAAGAAGAAATGCCAAAAATTGCAGATATACAGGAAACGCCGAATCCGAACGCCGTTAAGTTTATTTTGAAAGAAGCGGTTTCGCACGGCACATCGCATTCGTTCGATTCGCCCGAAAAAGCATTGGACGATAAACTTGCCAAATCGCTGTTCGACATCGGCGATGTCGTGTCCGTATTTTATATGGACAAAATGATTACGGTCGAGAAAACCGACGAGACCGATTGGGACGAAATATTGCCGAATTTGGCGGTTCCGATTCGCGCGGCGGAAAGCGTGCAATCGTCGAACGGAAACGGAAACGGCAGTAAAAACGGCGCGGGCGCGGCGGTCGGCGGCGCAATCGCAGCGGCGTTGAGCGATGATCCGATTATCGCTCAAATAAACGAACTGCTCGATGAAAGAATTCGACCTTTTTTGGCGAGCGACGGCGGTTGGCTCGAAATTTTGAGTCTGGAAAATAAAGTATTAAAAATTCGCTATCAGGGCGCGTGCGGAAGTTGTCCGTCAAGTTTGACCGGAACTTTGATGGCAATCGAAAATATGATTAAAGAAGAAATAGACCCGGAAATCGAAGTTGTTGCCGAATAAAGTTTTAAATCAAAAATAAACGCTGAAAAACCGGCGTTTATTTTTGATTTAAAAACTATTTCTTGACATTAAAGCCCTAAATTGTTCATAATCTTAGGCGTTGGCAGCAGTCGCGCAAGTTGCCTTCTCATCTCTTGAATTTAAATCTACGCCATAACCGCCAGCCAACAATGTCCCGAACGTGCTGTGTTTCAACTAATGGAGGAAATATAAAGTGAATAGTGAAGAACTCGAACTTAGTCTGAGAACTGAATTCGAGAGTTATCTAAATGATATTCTCGCCGAAATGCGGCAGGAAGTTTCCGGTTTTCAAGCAAAGTTCCAAGACGAATTTGAAAAACATAAATCTCATCTCGATGAAGTTTTTCGGGATTTTTCGTCGCGTCTGGAAAACGACAAACATCTCGACGAAGGTTTTCGGGAATCGGTTGTCGAACATCTGCGGCTGGCAAAAGACGAAGGCGCGAGAATTACCGCGTCAGCGATTGCCGAAGCCGAAGACCGGGAAAAAGAAAATTCCGAGATGCTTGCCGCCGCTTCGGGCAGTTACAGTGAAATTCGTGATGCCATAAATGAAATCAGCAGTCAGGATTCGCAGGCGGGCATTTTGAAATCTCTGGTCAATCAGGCGGCGCAGTTTACGCCGCGCGGTGCGTTTTTCATTATCAAAAATGAGCATTTCGTCGGTTGGCGCGTGTTCGGAAAAGAAGGAAATGCGGACGAACAATCGGTGCGTGATATTTTCTTTCCGATGTCTAACGAAACTGTTTTGAGCGATGCCGTGCGTTCTTTAAGCCCGGTTGAAAGCAATTACGGAACGTATTCCGACGATTCGTTTTACCTCGACAAGCTCGAATTCGGACAGCCCGACCGGATGTATGCGATTCCGCTGGTCGCGCGCGGACGCGGCGTTGCCGTTCTTTACGCCGATTACGGCACGGAAGGCGTGAGCGTCAATATCGAAGCACTGGAAACATTATTGCGCGTCGCCGGTTTGACGGTCGAACTTCTCGCCGCATCGCAGGGAGCGAAAACTCAAACTGCTCCGAGTCAAACATCTCAATCAGTTAATCAACCTGAAAAAGTAGCGGCGGTCGCCGAAACTTTTCAGCAACCGGCGACGCGCGAACCGGAAGCGACGCAAACTTATCAAATTGATGATTACGAAAAATCAGAATCCGTTCAGGAAAGTTACAATTCATCTTTCGGACAGAGTGATGCCGAGTCTGAAGATGCTAATTACGCTCAGACGGAAATAAATCCGAACACTTTTCAGCCCGAACCGGCTTCGGACAATTTTCAATCTTATTATCAGGAATTTTCTGCGGCTGAAGATGAAAAAACGGCTCTTCCGGGTGAAACCGCATCCGAAATTGATTCTTCCTGGAGCAGTCCGCTGAATTATTCCGACAAAAGCGACGAAGACTTTGTTGTCGAAGAGTTTAATGCCGACGATGAAAAAGCCCGAACAGCCGAATTTAATTATGAAGCTCAAGAGCCGATACAAGATTATTCGACGACTTCGAGCTACGATTTTGAAACTCCTTCGGAACAATTTCCCGTTAAGCCTCAAGCGGAATTTAAGCAGCCGGCAAACGGTTATTCGGAACAAGTTTACGAAGCTAAAACCAACGAAATTCCTGAAACTTACTCTGCGCCCGAACCGGCTGAAACCGCTTCGAGCGCAGCGGCGACTCCGGTCAAATCCCGTCTCAGCGAAAGAAATGTTGATTTGCCGATTGAAGTTGCCGAGGATGAACGAAGACTGCACAACGACGCGCGCCGTTTCGCCCGTTTGCTCGTTTCGGAAATCAAACTTTACAACGAGCAAAAGGTAAAAGAAGGACGCGAATCGAGCGATTTATACGAACGTCTGCGCGAAGCGATTGACCGTTCGCGCGAAATGTATGAAAAGCGCGTTCAGCCGCCGGTCGCCGCCAAATTTGATTATTTTCATTATGAATTGATTAACAGTTTAGCCGAAGGCGACGAAGGCAGACTCGGCAGAAGTTATCCGGGAACGAAAGTCTAACGGAAAAACGAACAGAAAAAATTAGCCACAAAAGGCACAAAAATCGCAAAAAAGATTAATTTCCTTTTTGCGATTTTTGTGCCTTTTGTGGCTATAATTTTTTATCAGGTATCGTTTTTAATTAACGATCACTTCGCGTTCCGAAGATAAAACAGGTCTGGAAGCCGGAGGATTGTCGGGCGAAGTATGCAGATGAACGGCTTTCCAATCTTTTCCGATTTTCTTGAAAACAATTGTCATTCTGCCCGAAGCGGTTTCGAGTTTTCCGTCGTATTCCTGCGATTGTTTCCACTTGTTGGTCAGATACGCGCTGTCGGGAGCGAGCATTTCGATTCGCAAGCCGGTAATTTCCAGATTTACGTTCGTCGCTTTTTCATACGATGACTCGCGATTTTTTTTCATAGTTTCCCAACCGATTGTGGCTGAACCGTTGTTATTGAAAAATAGAATTTTATCCGATTTATCATAAACGCTCATCACTTTTTCGGCATCGGCTTGTTTGATTCCTTCGACTAATCTGTCGAAAGCCTCACGAACGGGTTTTGCCGGATCAACTTTCACGGTCGTTTTAGTCTTTTGACCGAAAGCGGAAATCGTCAGAGCAAAAATTATAAAGCTGAATATTGCAAATTTTTTCATTTTTTACTTGTCCCTTTTATAGAAGTTTGAATTAAAGAAAATTATTGCCGTAAAATTTTTAGGGCAATAAATCGTTAAGACGAATTATAATCGAAAATCGTTCGCCGGACGCGAATCATAAACCGAATTTGAAGCCGTCAGAATTCACACAAAAGATTCCCGCGTAAATTCACCGCATTTTTATACGATTTAGTGTTGCGAATTTTCGCCGCTGCACCATTTCGTTAAAATAAAAATCCCGCAATACTCTTTTATGCCGAATCGCTGAATAAAATTCGATCCGAAAAATGTCTTTTGACAGGTATGTAAATTGCTGTAAGCGCAAATAAAAGTCGAGTTAGACGCTTCCACAAAACTCTTCCCGACAGCTAAATAAACGGTTTAAGGAGAAAAAAATATGCAAACAGCAAAGAAAGTTTTACGGGCGTTCTTCCTTGTAATTCCTTTTTTATTCGCCGGAAATATTTTCGCCGAAGTTTCCGACGATTATGTGCCGGAAGTAACGGCTCGCGTGGCGCGAATCAGTTTTACGCGCGGCGACGCGCAGATACGCCGCGCCGACAGTCAGGATTGGGAACGTGCGGCGCAGAATCTGCCGATTGTCGAAGGCGACGAGATTGCGACCGACGCGGCGGCGCGTCTGGAAATTCAGTTCAACAGCAAGAATTATCTGCGGTTAGAAGGGAATTCCTACTTGAAAATCGTCGGTTTGAAAGACGAAGGCATCGCCGTCAGTCTTCCGCAGGGAAGTTTGAGTCTGCGCGTTTTGGAATTTGATAAAAGCGCGGCGTATTTTGAAATTGACGCGCCGAAAACGACCGTTTCCGTCCAAAAAGAAGGAACGTATCGCGTTGACGCGGGCGATGAGCGCAACACCGAAATTCGCGTCAGCGTGACGGACAACGGCGAAGCCAGAATTTATTCGGAAACTTCCGGTTTCACATTGCGCGGCGGACGCAGCGCGAAAATTTACCTCGACGGAAATTTCGCGGGCGAATGGGAAACAGCGGATGCTTCACGCTACGCCGACGATTTTGATTCTTGGTCATTGGAGCGCGACGTGATAATCGCCAAACGTCTGCGCGACGCGCATTACGATACATATTACGACCGCGATATTTACGGCGCGGAAGATTTAACCGAATACGGCGAATGGGTTCACACCAGAAAATACGGTTACGTCTGGCGACCGTTCAAAAATTCGGTCAGCAGTTACGCCGATTGGTCGCCGTATCGTTACGGTCAATGGCGTTGGATTCCGCCTTACGGCTGGACGTGGGTCAACGACGAGCCTTGGGGTTGGGCGACTTATCATCACGGACGTTGGGTTTATGACGACCGGATTTGGGTTTGGACTCCATATGGACATCAAAAATACCGCCGCAGTTGGTGGCAGCCCGCGCTCGTTATTCTGGCAAGTTTGGGAAATAACGTCTGCTGGTATCCGCTGCCGTATAATTACGGTTATAACGATTACAACCGGCATTATCGCCGTAATCGCCGAAATAACACGACGATAATTAACAATACAACGGTGATTGTCAACAATAATCCGGCGACGATGCAACCGGGACAAGAACAGAGAACTTCAAAGGAACAGTTAAACTTGCCGACACATCTGCCGGTGACGATTCCGCTCGAAAGCGTTATTACGGTTAATGCTAGTCAATTTGGAAGAGATAAGCGAAAGTTTTTGACCGCATCGCCGGAAATTGCTAAAAACACGATTGTCAGAACGCCGGATATTATAAGAACGCCGCCGGTTTTGCCAACGTTTAAGGAACTGAACGGAAAATTGAGCCGCGAAATTCTGACCGCCACGCCGACGATTGCTAAAGTCGAAAGGGAAATTAAAACCGGCGCGACTGTCCGCCAGCCGAACGGTTCGATGGACGGCGAACTTCGCAAATCACGTATTTTTGGAAATCGTCCGCCGCTTCAGGTGAAAACCGTCGAAGCGGAAACCGGAACATCGAAGGAAAGAAACCCGGAAACGCGAAAAACCGGTGCAGTTGTTCGTTCGGAAACAATCGAAAGCAGCAGAGAAACGGAACGAACGAATCGTCCGATTTTCACGCCGCGCAATCGGGATTTACAAAACAATTCCGATGACCGAAAACCCGAAGAACGTGAAATTCGCAAACCGGAACGAATGCGGCGCGATGATAACGGCTCAAAACCTTCGCCGCCGGTCTACGCGCCGCCAATCGAGCAGCGCGAAAAGCGGCGTGAACCGCCGATGCCGTCGTCGCGCAACGAACGCCCGAACCGCGAAGAAGCAAGACCTGTTTCGCCGCCGCGACGCGAAGAAGCAAGACCACAGCCTCCGCCGTCTAAACGCGAAAATTCGCCGACGAAAAGCGAACCGAAGGAAGACCGTAAACCCGCGCCGCCTTTAAGCGAAAGCAAAAGAAGCAAGGTCGGTTAATCAAAGAAGAAAAGGAGAAAGGGAGATAAGCGTTTGATTCTTGAGAAATTGAATTTAAATCTCAAGATTACAAAACAAAAAATCTCCCTTTCTCCTCTTCTGCTCTTCAATTCTAGTTCTGCAAAAATATCTCTTTACGAACTGCTGCCGGGTCGCCGACGACGACGAAGCGAAGGTTTTTCATATATTTTTGCGAAACGGCTTGGACATCTTTTGCCGTAACTTCGCGGATTTTATCCAAAAATGTGAGGGAATTGCGCCAGCCGCCGCCGATTAATTCGTAGCGGGCGAGTTCGGCGACCTGTGCGCCGTTGGTTTCCTGATTAATGTAATAAGTCGTCAGAAAATAACCCGGAACGCCCGTGAAACCTTCATTAGCCATCAAATCGTTTTTCATACTTTCGATTTCTCTGAGCATCAAACTGACCGATTGATTTGCGTCGTTCGCCGTCACATAAATATTCGCCGTGTTCGCCGCGTTGTTACCCATCTCCGCGCTCGGCGCGTAAGAAAGATTGCGTTTCGTGCGAACTTCGTCGTAAACGCGGCTTTGCAGAATCGTCATCGCCACGCGCATCGCGTAATAATCAGGATCGTTGAGCGACGGCGCGGCGAAAATTCCTTTGACGTAATTGGTCGGAATCGTTTTCGTCGTCACGTCGAGCGTTGGCTGCGCGAAACCGATGCGCGGAGTCGGCGCGTCTTTATAATCGCCGCGCGGCAGTTTGCCGAACGAAGCCGTGATTTGTTTCTGAACCGTTTGCGGATCGAGATCGCCGACAATTACCAGAAGAAGGCGCGAAGTCTGCAAAAGGCTTTTGTGATATGCGCGTAAATCTTCGATTTTCAGACTGCCGACCGATTCAATCGTGCCGCTCGGATCAATCGCATACGGGTGATTGGCGTAGATGACTTTATCCTGCAAATTATCGAGTGCGCTGTCCGGGCTGACCGATTGATTTCGCAAACCGGTCAGAAGCCTTTCCTTCGTCAGCGTGAAATCTTCGGTCGTAAACGCCGGATTCAAAACGATGTCGGTGAAAATTTCCCACGTTTTGTCGAAATTCTGGCGCGTCGAAGTCAGAGAAACGACACCGAAATCGTAACTGGAACCGCCGCTGATCGCGCTTCCGGTTCTGGCGAATTCTTTTCGCAAAACTTCGCGCGGATATTTCGCGCTCGCCTCGGTCGCCGTCGCTAAAGTTAAAGTTTCGATTCCGGCGTTTTTCGCCGTTTGATTTTTAACACCGCCGCGCGTAAAAAGTCCGGCTGAAACCGTCGGCGAACTCGGACGACGCTTGACGATGACTTTTAAACCGTTGACATCGAATTCGGTGATTAGTTTATCGGGCGAAACCGATGTTTGCGCGAAATTAACGAAAATAAAAGATAAAAGTAAAAATGCGGAAAAAATGAATTTCATAATTTATAAATTAGTCGGAGCGCGGACATCCTGTCCGCAATGAGCGCGAAGCGCGAAAAATGCTTCGCGTAAATTCAACATTCATCTAACCAAAGCGTCTTTCATCGCTTGCGCGATATGACGGACACGGATGTCCGCGCTTCCGGTTATTTGCCAATTAAATCCTGTTCGGTTAATTTCGCCGTCGCCTGCGCCTGTGTCGAAATTAAAGCCACGCCGACGTGCGGTTTGCCCTGAATATAGCCGGAAACGTATTTTTTGATGTCGTCGCGCGAAGCGGCGCGGAGATTTTTATAATAACCGCGATAATAATCCATTCCGGTCGAAGACCACCAGAAGCCCAAGCTGTGCGTGTATTCGCTCAGTTTTTCGCGCCGGTATAAATCTTCGGCTTCGAGCAGAGTTTTGGCGTTGGCGAGTTCCGTGTCCGTGAAATAATTCGGATTATTAAACTGAGCGATTTCTTTGTAAAGCGCGTCGAGCGCGGCTTTTGCTTTGTCGGGCGCGGTGACGAGCGTGATGCGAATCGGTCCGACATTGCGCTGCGTATAATAATGAACGCTCGTCTGAACCGCCAGACCCGAATCAATCATCGCCCGCTGAAAACGCGAATCCGGCTGCTGAACGATATACGAAAAAACGTCAGCCGCGTAAGTCGAAGCATCGTCTTTGCCAATCGAAGGTCCGTGCCAGCCGATTTGCATAATCACGTTTTCCACATCCTGATTAACGATTACGCCTTCGCTTTTCGTTAAAGGCGGATGTTCGACAATCGGAAATTTGACGAACGGGTCTTCGCCTTTTTTCCAGATTCCGAAAAGGTCTTCGGCTAATTTAAAAACTTTCTCCGGCTGAACATCGCCGGTGACGACCAGTGCCGAATTATTCGGCACATAATAACGCGATTGAATCAGGCGCATTTTTTCGACCGTCGCGCTAGAAACCGTTTCGCGCGTTCCGCCCGGACTTTTTCTGGACGGGTACTTATAAAAAAGTTTGTCCATCAAGGTTCGGTCGAGATAGTAAACCGGCTCGGCTTGCTGGCGGTCTAGTTCGCCCAAAACGACCTGAATTTCGCGCTCGAATTCTTCTTTTTCAAACGACGGATAAAGCATCGCGTCGCGCATCACGCGCATAATCGTCGCTAAATTCGGGCTTGTCGTCGAAAAATAATAATTAACGTATTCTTCCTGCGTCGTTCCGTTGCGGACGTAGCCGAGCTTATCAACTTCGTTCAAGTAACTGACTTCGCCGATCTGCGCCTTTAATTTCACCTGTTCGGCGCAGTTTTGACCCATATAATAATTGAGATTGTTGTAGCTTTTCGCCAGATCGCAACGGAAAATTGCGACCGCCTGATTCGACTTGAAAAACATATGTTCATACAAATGCGACAAACCGTTCAGTTCCGGCGGCTCGGTAAACGAACCGTTGCGAACCGCCATTTCAACCGTCACGAGCGGCACGGACGCATCCGGCAAAACGATAACTTCGAGACCGTTCGACAAAGTTTTCGTGACGAACGGAACTTTCACATCGTCCTGCGGTTTCGTCTGCGCCGCCGTTGCCGTATTATTTGTTTTCGTTTGAGTTAATTTTGCCGCCTGTGCAAAATTCAGATTTATAAAAGCCGTCGCCGCGAGCAGCGAACCGAGAAGAAATTTTTTCACGCGATACTCCAAAGTGTAATTTAAGTGCTGTTTCTACGCTATAATAATTAACAAAGTTTACAATCAGCCAAAAGGAGACCGAAATTAAATGGAACGAGACAATATGATGCACGGAGCGCGCACGGCGTTGAATCAAAATATGGAAATGCGCGAGTGGTGCGAGCTTTTCTTAAAACAGAGAGAAAGGCAGGCAAAAACTGAAATGACGGACGAAGCATTTGAAAAGCACTGGAAATATCACAAACCCGAAATTATGCACGCGGGCGCGGCGGAAGCCGTTTTAGCTTATAAAACACGAAACAACGACAATTAAAAACAAAATTACGAATTACGAATGTCGAAGAAGATTTCTTTTAATTCGTAATTCGTAATTCGTAACTCGTAATTCGTGATTAAGATTAAACTCCCGGCATCGCCCTTTTTAGAGGTTTGAGCAGGAAGAACAATACGATTGACATAAACACAGCCATCGCGCCGAGAACGATGAAAAAGGAAGATTGATACCAGATGCTCCAGTAAATTCCGATCATCGTTAGTTTGTTGCCGATTGCCGTCGCCACAAACCAACCGCCCATCAGCAGTCCGCGCATCCTAATCGGCGCGACTTTTGAAACCAATGATAAACCCATCGGCGAAAGCATCAATTCGCCGAGCGAGATAATCGCGTAAGCCAGAATCAGCCAAAACCACGACACCTGAAACAGATAACTGCGCTGCAAAAACTTATCACGATACTGCGTTCCGGCTCCGGGCGCAACCTGATTTATCGTATCTATGTAATTTTGTTCGCCCGAAATTTTTACCTTTGTTGTTTCGTTTTCTTTGGCGGAAAACTTGACATCGTTGATTATGTTTTTTCCGTCCGCGTCTTTGGCGGCGAGCATTTTATCCAAAACGTCCTGCGGAACGCCGTCGTCTTTTAAATTTCCGGCGACGCGCTCGTTGATTCTGAAAGAACCGGCGGCGTATTGCGCGGGCGTAACCGGCTGGTTTTCGCCGACTTTCGCCGCTCCGTAAAGCACGAAAAACGAAAGCCCGGTGAGCAGCATTCCGATTGCCATCTTTGTCGGTGTCGAAGGTTCTTTGCCGCGTTTGGCAAGCATTCCCCAAAACCATACGAGCGGAAACGTCAGGACGATAATCCAAAACGGATTGATTGAATTTGAAATCGTCCCCGAAACATTCCATGCAGTATTGTCGTCAGCCCAGTAAGTCAAAGTCGAGCCGTTTTGATGAAAGACCATCCAGAAAACGATGACGATGGCAAAAATAACAATCAAAGCCAATACGCGCCTCGAATCCGGGACGGCGTTCATCCGGTCTTGACGGGCAGCGTTGGCTGCTTTATGTCCGCCTTCGTCCTGATCGCTGATGCCGTGCGGCGGCGCGTCAACGGCTGTGGCGGCAGTATCGGCAGCTTGGTTCGCATCCCTAATCGCATAGTCGCCGACAACTAACGCTCCTTTCTCCGTGTTTTCCACCGCGTTTTTGAAAAACCACAAAATTCCGATTGAAATCAGCATTCCGAAGGCGGCGACGGCGAAAGCGGCGTGAAAACCGAAATAAGCCTTGACGATTTCCATCACAATCGGCGCAAAAACCGCCCCGATGTTGATGCCCATATAAAAAATATTATAAGCGCGGTCTTTGAGCGGACTGCCTTCGGGATAAAGGTTGCCGACCATCGTCGAAACATTCGGTTTGAAAAATCCGTTGCCGATGACCAAAAAAGTCAAAGCGGCATAGACCGCCCAAAGTGCCGGAATCGAAAGCAATCCGTGTCCGATCATAAAGAACACGCCGCCGATCATTACCGCTTTGCGATAACCCGTAATTTTATCGGCAATCAAACCGCCGATCAGCGGACTGGCGTAAACGAACATCAAATAATTCGCGTAAAGCGAAGTCGCCTGCGTCGCCGTCCAGCCGAAGCCTTCCGCCGGATCGCGCAAATAAAGCGTAAACAGCGCGAGCATCGAATAAAAGCTGAACCGCTCCCACAGTTCCGTGCCGAAAAGCACGTAAAGACCTTTCGGATGTTTATTCTCACCGGCAAGCGTTCCGGCGTTGTCCGCCGCTCCGACGCTGCCAAAAGTTCCAACATTTGCACTCATTAAATTTTCCCCTTTATTTGTTTGTTTTTTGAAAAGAATTAGGCAAAATATAGCAGATAAATTTTGTAACGAAAAGCAAACTTTAAAAATTATTATGTCGTGAAAACTTTTGCTTTTGCTGTTTACGCTTTATTCTCAGGATTTATAGCCGAAAACGCAGTAAGTTTTTATTTCATTATCTGTGAAGACAATTATGATAAATTGGTATTTGGGTTTTCTGTAATATTTGAATAATAAAAGCGAACTGAACAGAGTTTATAAAGTTATGTTATTTGCAATTTTAGCCGCCTGGTTCGGATACAAAAAGGGAAGAGATACGGGACGCAATCCGTTTCTCTGGGCGTTTATCGCCGCCGGAGCTTTTATCGGAACACAATTATTATGTGCTTTGGGAATCGGGGTTTTTCTGGCTCTCGGAGTGGAACTTTGGGGTTGGTCGGAAACGCTCTACGACACTTACAGTCCAATAATTACAATCGTTTCAGTAGTTGCAAGTTTTATCGCTCTTTTGGCAGTTTTCCGGTATTTAGACAAAATCCCCCAACAGAAAATTTTCGACGCGCCGCCGCCGCCGCCCGAATTTAAACACCCGGATTGAAGTTTTTTTTGCAATCTGCTCCAGAAATTTATCAAAACGTTTGAATGCTGTTTTCGACATTTGCCGAAAGAAAAAGTTTTAACTAAACTATACTTCTTTGCCCTTGTAGCTCAACGGTAGAGCGCGCGGCTCATAATCGCTCGGTTACAGGTTCAAATCCTGTCGAGGGCATACTTAAATTTTACAAATAAAAAAGACGGAGTAAACTTGTAATTTACTCCGTCTTTTTTGCTTAGATACAAACTTCTCTTAGCCGTGTTTACCTTTGCAGCACGCCGCGCCGTCTTTGCAGCAGCTCGCGCCAGCCGCGCAGCAATCCGCGCCGCTTTCGTCGGAGACGATTATTTTCGAGTAATCATCCGCCGCCGTTTGATTCTCTTTGCTTTCTGCGTTTTTCATCGGGCAGGAATCTTTGTCTTTGCAGCACGCGCCGCCCATCGAGCATTTCCCGTCTTTGCAGCAATCCGCCATTCCGCACGAATGTTTTTCTTTACCCGTCTCAGCCGTTGCCGAATGGTGTTTTTCCATCATCGGACAACTTACAGCCGATGTTTGTTTCGTATTATGTTTCGCATTTGTAAACGCGAACGCGACAACCGCCAAGCCGAAAACCAGCATTGCCGACAGCGCGATTAAAAATCTTTTTTTCATTTTATTTACTCCGTATTTAGAAATTAAGGTTTCGGGTTTTGGTCAATCAAAATTGACCGCTGAAAAAACGCGCCGAAGCCGTTTCTAAATCCGAAAAACACAATTCCTGATGAAAATCTTTTCTCGATTGTAAATCGGCGCGTGATAAATTCCGGCGATTTCAAAACCGTTTACGACCGGAGAAAAACGCGGACTTTCAATTTTTACTTTGTCGGCAATACTCGCCGTTTGCAGATTACTCTCGATTTTTCGAGCTTTATCAAAAACCGCCGGTAAAAAGCCGCAGCAATCGTATTGTTCATTTTCCGATTGATTTAAATAAATCGCCGAATCGTCGGTTTTTGCTTTTTTCGATTTATCGCAATGACTTTTCGCTTCGGCAAGCGGACAAAATTCCGTTTTCGCCTGAACTTCCATCGCTCCGCAACAAAACAGAAGAACGAAGCCGCTCAGCCAAACGACGAGCAAACTCGAAACAAATCTCTGCGGATTTTGTCGTGAAAAAAGGGATTTCATCAATT
>JALYQJ010000328.1 GCA_030855875.1 Acidobacteriota bacterium | reverse complement strand
ATGACTTAAATAATTACAACGATTCGCCGAGCCGTCTGCGCGGCGTGATTGAAAAGTTTTCCGAAGATTACGGTAGCCTCAATCGTTTTTACACCGCGCCGACTTCCAATAATCGGGCGGCGCGTCTCGATGAATTTTACGATGAGCGGCTGGCGTTTTTGAACAAACAAAATTTCGACGCGCTCAATTCAGACGAGAAGATTGATTATCTGCTTTTCGCAAATTTTCTGCGGCACGAAAAAAGCGAACTTGAACGAAACAAAAAACAACTCGATGAAATATCCGCGCTGCTTCCGTTTGCCCGGACGATCAGCGAATTGGAAGATACGCGCCGGCGGCTCGAAACGATAGATTCTGCGAAAACCGCCGCGCTTCTGAACGATCTCGGCAAACAAATCGCTGCGGCGCAAAAAAGCATCGAAGAAAATCGAATCGCCAAACCGAAACGAACGGCGGCGAACCGCGCCGCGCAAACCGTCGCATCTTTGCGCCAGACTTTGAAAAACTGGTTTACGTTTCACAATAATTACGACCCGATGTTTACGTGGTGGAACAGCGACCCTTACAAAACCGTTGACCAATCGCTGCAAAATTATCAGACCTTTCTGCTCGACAAATTAGTCGGCATCAAACCCGACGATAAAACGACGATTATCGGCGACCCGATTGGGCGCGACGCGCTTCTTCAGGAGTTGGAATATGAAATGATTCCTTACACGCCCGAAGAATTAGTCGAAATCGCCAACAAGGAATTCGCTTGGTCTGAGGCGGAAATGAAAAAGGCTTCGCGTGAATTAGGTTTCGGCGACGATTGGAAAAAGGCTCTCGAAGCGGTCAAAAATAAATACGTCGAGCCGGGCAAACAGCCGGAATTGATTCGCCGACAGGCTTACGAAGCGATTGAATTTTTAGAAAAAAACGAACTTGTCACCGTTCCGAAATTAGCGCGAGATTCTTGGCGAATGGAGATGATGACACCCGAACGCCAGCTCATCAGCCCGTTCTTTCTCGGCGGCGAAACGATTTTGGTTTCTTATCCGACCGCCGGAATGACGCACGAGCAAAAAATGATGAGTATGCGCGGCAACAACCCGCATTTCACTCACGCCGTGACGCATCACGAACTGATTCCCGGACATCATCTGCAAAGATTTATGAACCGGCGTTATCGTCCGTATCGGGAGACTTTCCGCACGCCATTTTGGGGCGAAGGCTGGGCGTTGTATTGGGAATTTCTGCTGTGGGATATGAATTTCAATAAAACGCCCGAAGACAAAATCGGTGCGTTGTTTTGGCGGATGCACCGCTGCGCGAGAATTATTTTTTCTCTGAATTTTCACCTCGAAAAAATGTCGCCGCAGGAATCGGTTGATTTTCTGGTGAACCGCGTCGGACACGAACGCGACAACGCGACGGCGGAAGTGCGCCGCTCGTTTGCCGGAGATTACGGACCGCTTTATCAAATCGCGTATATGATGGGCGGCTTGCAGTTTTACAATCTGCACCGCGAACTCGTCGGTTCAAAAAAGATGACGAACCGCCAATTTCACGATGCGGTTTTGAAGGAAGGCGCGATTCCGGTCGAAATGGTCAGAGCGATTTTGACGAAACGCAAATTGTCGAAAGAGTTTAAATCGAACTGGAGATTCTACGGCGGACTTCCAAAATAAAAAGTTTGTGCTGCTTATTCACAATTTTTGAAGTCGAATGTCGAAATTCATTCAAAGGCAAACGTCCTAAGAGCAGTTAAACAATCTTTGCTTTTGCCGCTGAAAGATTATAAAGTAATAGAAAAAAAAGGTTTGGGGGAAATAATTAAATGGCGAAAGACGTAATAAATGTTAATGGCGAAGACACAGTAGTTCGGGAAGATACGGCGAAATCGTATCGCGGCACGATTTGGGCATTGTTGAGCGTAGCCGCATTTGTGATAATCGCGGCAATCATATTTTTTGTGTTTTTATCAGGCTCGGCGACCAATAACGATATTAAAAGTCCGGCAGAAATCGAGAAGAAACGGCAGTAATTTTCTCGATAACATTTTACCTACGAAAATGCGGGTTTCTATTTGTTAGAAACCCGCATTTTTCGCGCAAAATAAAAAAGAAGAGCATTTATATCGAGATGCCGTTGGTTCTGAGGACACCGAGAATCTCTTCTTTATACAGTTTTCCGTCCGGCGCGGAAATTTGCGGAACACGCGCTTTTGTAAACGCGGTGTTGATAAATCCGTCCCACGCGGTTTGTTTGGCAGCGTTTCTGCCGTGATCGGTTTCCGTCTTGCTGTCATAAAGGTCTTGCAGCGGCTGCGTAATATTGGTGTAACGGGTTTGGATATCGGTGCATAATTTTACCCCATCCTGCGGAGTCGCCGTGCGGACGGCTTTGACCTGCATCAATTCGATAAACATATCTCTCGCCAGCAGCGCGACCAGATTATAATGACCCTGCTCGTGATTGAGCAGTTTCTTTTTCTCCGCCTCCGACATGGAATCAACCGACGGCACTTTCCAGCTTTTTGCCGAAACAATCGTGATATTGATAACTATCGAATCACTAAGCTGCCACGTTTTCGCCGCGCCTTTTCCCTCGGAAGTAAATGAAAAAAACGGTTTGGACGCATCCGTTTTCGTTTCCGCCAGCATCTTGTCGGGATTAGAAGCCGGCTGCGGACCCGCAAAATCAGCCCACTTCACTTCGTAAATCAGTCCGGTCATTTTTGAACTCATATAATTTTTTCTCCAGAAAGTGTGAACGAAGCCAAAAATAACTTTTGCTTTATAAAGCTAAAAAACGACAATATTTATATTTCACTTTCCCGCTTCTCTGCGGCTTTGGGCTACAATTGAAATATGTTGATTTTAGGCATCGAAAGTTCGTGTGATGAAACGGCGGCGGCGGTTATTGAAGACGGGAATCGCATTTTGTCGTCGGTTATTTCATCGCAAATCGAACTTCATAAACCATTCGGCGGAGTCGTGCCGGAACTGGCTTCGCGCGAACATCTCGAAAAAATCGAACCGATTGTCAAAGAAGCGTTGGAAAAAGCGCAGGTTTCATTCAAAGACATTGACGCGGTTGCCGTCACGCAAGGTCCGGGACTTGTCGGCTCGCTGCTTGTCGGCGTTTGTTACGCAAAGGCTCTCGCTTTTGCGCTCGACATTCCATTCATCGGCGTTAATCATATTGAAGGGCATCTTTTTTCAGTAGTTTTTGAAAATCCGCCGGTCGAATATCCCGCGCTGGCTCTGATCGTTTCGGGCGGACACACGAATTTATTTTTTGTCCCCGAAGCCGGAAAATATAAAGTCGTTTCCAGAACGCGCGACGATGCGGCGGGCGAAGCGTTTGATAAAGTGGCGAAAATGCTCGGACTCGATTATCCGGGCGGACCTGAAATCGAAAAACTGGCACGGACAGGCGACGGCGGGAAAGTAAAATTTCCGATTGCGAAAATTTCCGACGGGCGACCGGATTTCAGCTTCAGCGGTTTGAAAACGGCGGTTTCGCGCCACATTCGGGAAAATGGAATCGAACCTTTGCGGGAAAACGAAACGCCGACGCAAGCGATAAAAGACGTAGCCGCAAGTTTTCAAGCGACGGTCGTTAAATCTCTGACCGGCACGATGGAAAAACTGGCGCGTGAACTCAATCCGAAAACCTTAATCGTCGCGGGCGGCGTGGCGTGCAACGGCGCATTGCGCGAAGCGGCGGAAAAAGTCGGCGCAAAATTAAATATTCCGGTTTATTTTCCGTCGAAACATCTTTCGACCGACAATGCGGCGATGATTGCGGCGGCGGGATATTTTCATCTTCAAAACGGTGAACAATCGAACTTGCGAATGACGGCGGACGTTTCGCTGCGTTTGCAGAATTTCGAGAATGAAGATGCAGAATTAAAAAGAAAAAAAGTCCGCTATCGTTTGTAAATTTTCGAACTGCAATCGCTTCTAAGCCGTTATCAGGAAAATAATCCCTTGCCTTTCGCGGCGGCGAATCGTTACAATCTATTTAAGCTAATCGAATTTTAACAGCAGTTTCAGACGGAAACTGAAAATCAAAATAAAATGTTTTTGCGCTTGCGGCTCCTAACTGATAAAAAACGGTCGCGGGCGTGATTTTATACAGGGGAAAAAATGAAAAAAGTAGTAATTTGTAGCAGTCTTTTTTTTAGTTTTATAATTTTAATATTTGCAGCGGCGAATGTTCAGGGACAATCAACGCCGACTATTCGTTTGCAGCCGGTGTTGTCCGATTTGTTTTCGCCGGTTTTTTCAACGAGTGCGCGTGACGGTTCGAGACGTTTGTTTGTCGTCGAATTAGGTGGAACTATTAAAGTCGCGCAGCCCGGCGCGGCGACGGCGACGGATTTCTTAAACATTTCGTCGAAGATTTCGACGGGCGGCGAACGCGGGCTTTTAGGTTTGGCTTTTCACCCGCAATTCAGTCAAAATCGCCGCTTCTTTGTTTATTATACGAGAGTGGGCGACGGCGCATTGCAAATCGGCGAGTTTCAGGCATCAGCGGGTAATCCGAATGTCGCCGATACGACCGAAAAAGTTATTATTTCTATTCCGCATTCGACTAATAATAATCACAACGGCGGAACAATCGCCTTTGGCGCGGACGGTTATTTATATCTCGCGCCGGGCGACGGCGGCGGTGCCAACGACGCTCCGAACAACGCGCAAAACATCAATCAACTGCTCGGCAAAGTTCTTCGCATTGATATAAATACTCCGGCAAATTCGACAACGCCGTATCTGATACCGCCGGACAATCCGTTTGCCGGCGCGACACCGGGCGCAGATGAAATTTACGCCTTCGGAATGAGAAATCCGTATCGCTTTTCATTTGACCGCGGCGGAACGAATCAGCTTTGGGTTGGCGATGTCGGGCAAAACTCGATTGAAGAAGTTGATATTATTGTCAAAGGCGGAAATTACGGCTGGCGCATTATGGAAGGCAGCCAATGCACACCGACAATCAACTCAAACTGCACTCCGCCGTCCGGTCATATTCCGCCGGTTTTTGAATACAGCAGTGCCGGGCAGGGCGGACGCTGTTCGGTAACGGGCGGCAATGTTTATCGCGGAACGCGCGGAACGGTGCAAAGCGGCGCGTATATTTACGGCGATTACTGCTCCGGCGAAATTTTTCTCTGGAATAACAATCAGCAAACGCTTTTGCTCGATACCGACCGCTTCATTTCATCATTCGGCGAAGACGAAGACGGCGAGATTTACGTCACGGGTTTGTTAAGCGGAACGGTTGAAAGAATTGAGCGCGTCGGCGCGGCACCGGCAAAAGCACCGTTCGATTTTGACGGCGACGGCAAAACCGATCTGTCAATCTTTCGCCCGTCAAATGGAGAATGGTGGTATTTGCGAAGCTCAGACGGCGGCAACCGGACTTTTCAATTTGGCAACAGTTCAGATCAAATTGTTCCGGCTGATTATACCGGTGACGGCAAAACCGATATTGCTTTTTGGCGATTCTCAACCGGCGAGTGGTTTATTTTAAGAAGCGAAGATAACAGCTTTTATTCATTTCCGTTTGGAACGAATGGAGATAGACCTGCTCCGGCAGATTATGACGGCGACGGTAAGGCTGATCCGGCGGTTTTCCGTTCTTCAAACCAGACTTGGTATATTTTGCGTAGTTCGGGCGGCACAACCATTCAGCAGTTTGGTCAGGGCGGCGATGTTCCGGTGGTCGCTGATTACGACGGGGATAACAAGGCGGATTTAGCGATTTACCGTTCATCGCAAGGTCAGTGGTGGATCTTAAGAAGCACGGCTGGAATTATTGTTTATCAGTTTGGCAGACCGAATGAACCGGATTATCCGGTTCAAGGCGATTACACCGGCGACGGCAGAGCGGATGTCGCTTTTTATAGGGATGGAGAGTGGTTCGTTTTGAGGAGCGAAAACAACAGTTACTATTCATTCCCGTTCGGAGCGCATCCAGATAGACCTTCGCCGGGCGATTATGACGGCGATGGAAAAACGGATGCGGCGGTGTTCCGCGGAGGACAAAATCCTTTATGGTATGTTCAAAGGTCAAGTTCAGGGACGCTAATTCAAGGTTTCGGTATTTTTGGCGACAGACCTGTTCCTAATGCTTACGTTCCGATTCTTGCCATTCCGTAATTATTTATAATTCGTAATTGAATTAGTTGGCGCGGGCGACGGTTAAAACATAAACCTTGTCCGCGCCTTCTTTTTTTAAAACTTCGGCGCAATTGGAGACGGTCGCGCCGGATGTGAAAACGTCGTCAACGAGCAAAATCGTTTTATTTTTTATAAACTCCGAACGGGTCACTTCAAAGGCGTTTTTGACAGTCATTTCACGCGCTTTTCTGTCCATTGCGGCGCGGTGCATCGGTGTATGAATGCGGCGGGCAAGACTTTTTTCATCAACTTTTAGATTTGTTTCTTTACCGAGAATTTCAGCCAGAATCGCGGCTTGGTTGAAACCGCGTTCGAGCAGACGCTTTTTTGAAAGCGGAACGGGAACGATTAGATCAGCGTCTTGAAAATATGATTGATAAAAAGCAGAAATGAATAATTTACGCAGATTTTTTGAAGCGAAAGGTTCGCGTTTGAGATGAACAACCGAAGCGACGAGCGCGTTTTCGTAAGTTCCGACGGCTCGCGCAGCATCATAAAAATGCTCGTCGCAGCGATGACAGAAAGTTTCGACCGGCGTTTCGGATTCCATTAAATACGCGCCGCATTTCGCGCAGAGAATCTCTTTGCCGGTGAAAATTCGCGTCCCGTTCCAGCAGTCGCAGCAAATCGTCCCGTCCGAAGAATTTTCAACGCTGTTTTCGCAAATTTGACAGGCTTGAGGGTAAACGACCGTCAGCAGGGAATCGTAAATTTTACGAAACATATCGGAAAATGAGAAGTGAGGAATGAGAAGTGAAAACTAATTTTATTTCTCACTTCTTACTTCTCGTTTTTCATTTTGACTAATCTTCTTCCAAAAGACCTTGTTCCAGCAATTGCTGGCAATTCAGGCAGAAACGCGCCCACGGAATTGCCGCCAGGCGTTTCGGATTTATTTCCTTTTCGCAATTTTGGCAAACTCCGTATTCTTCATCCTCGATGCGTACTAACGCTTCGTCTATCAAAGCAAGCTGCCGACTTTCGTTTTCCGAAACGGCTAACATTACGTTTTTTGAATAATTTCTGACGGCTAAATCCACCGGATCGGGAGTCTCCGAATCGTCAACCGAAAGGTCATTTCCTTTCAGTTTGGTTATCAATGTTTCGCGCTCGGCGAGTAGTTTTTCTTTGACTTCTTTCAACTTAAGTTCCTCATTTTTGGTATGGAAAACCT
>JALYQJ010000322.1 GCA_030855875.1 Acidobacteriota bacterium | reverse complement strand
ATTTTTGCCGCCGCGATTTACGGTTTTTATCGCTACCGTTTGAACAATCTGCTCGGAATCGAACGCACGCGAACGCGCATCGCCACCGATTTGCACGACGACATCGGCGCGAATTTATCAAAAATTTCCATCCTGAGCGAAATCGTCAAAATGCAGTTTGCGGGCGGCAGCAAGGAAAATAGCCGTCTGCTCGATTCGATTGCCGACGCTTCGCGCGAGTCGGTCGCTTCGATGAGCGACATCGTTTGGGCAATCAACCCGGAACGCGATTCGGTGCTTGATATGATTCAGCGAATGCGCCAATTTGCCGAAGAAACTTTGAGCGAAAAAGCGATTCGACTCAAGTTTAACGCGCCCGAAGAGTCGGCGCAGTTAAAACTTTCGATGGATACGCGGCGCGAGTTGTTTTTGATTTTTAAGGAATCCGTCAACAACGCCGTCAAATACGCCGATTGTTCGCGCGTCGAAGCCGATTTTTTGGTGGCGGGCGGCGAGATCTTCTTGGAAATCACCGATAACGGGCGCGGATTCAACGCTTCGGGCGCGTCCGGCGGCAACGGCTTGGCGAATATGAAAAGACGCGCGGAAAGCTTGGGCGGCAAGTTCGAGATTGTTTCCGAAATCGGCAAAGGCACAACAATGAAAGTTCGGATTCCGCAAATCTGATGGGAAAAATAGTTTTTTGGTTTTCGAGCCTGTGTGAATTCATAGGTTACGGACTGTCCGAAATTTTCTAAAATCAATTGTTGACGACGAGAAAAACGCAAAAGCTGACAATGCAATCAATCTTAAATCCAAAACCGACGACGGATTCAATTGGCGCATCTTTTGATTCGCCGATTCGCGTTGTGGTGATTGAAGACATGCGGGAACTGCGCGAAGGCTTGCAGTCTTTACTCAATCTAACGCCGAATTTTCAGTGCGTAAAAAGTTTCGGCGCGATGGATGAGGCTTTGCGATTTATCAAAACGGACAATCTGCCGGATTTGATTTTGACCGACATCGGCTTGCCGCGTCTCAACGGCATCGAAGGCACGCGAATTTTGCGCGAAAAATTTCCCGAATTGCCAATCGTCGTGCTGACGGTTCACGAAGAAGACGACCAGATCTTTCAAGCCCTTTGCGCCGGAGCCAACGGCTACTTGCTCAAAAACACCACGCCCGCGCGAATCATCGAAGCCTTGACGGAAGTTTTTGGCGGCGGGGCGCCGATGTCGCCGTCGGTCGCCCGTCGCGTCGTCAAACTTTTCCGCACTTTCAGTCCGCCCGAACACGCCGATTATCATTTGACCGAGCAGGAAACGCAAATTTTGAAAATGCTGGTTGACGGTCATTTTTACAAAACCGCCGCCTTTGAATTGGGAATTTCGACCAGCACGATTTCGTTTCACCTGCAAAATATCTACGGAAAACTTCACGTCCACTCGAAAACCGAAGCCGTCGCCAAAGCCCTGCGCGAAAAGCTCATCTAAATCTTCCGCTAACTTTTTCTCGTTTCTACCTGCGTATCTTCACAGTTACGTCCGCTTTTTCCTTCTGTTACAAATTATTCTCGTTTATTTACAAAACACCGTTTATTACCGGCAATTTAATTAAGTCAAGAAATTTTGACCTCTGTTTTGAAAAAATGTCGCGCTAGTTAAGTAGAGAACAAAAAATATTCAATCAACCGGCAGAATCGCCGTCTCCCAAAAATAATTTTTCGTGCAGCTATCGCTTAAAACGGATGCGGCGATAGATTAACCGCTCAGTTAAAGCATTCACTTCAAAGATTAGGAGAACAACCGAAATGAAATACAAAAATTTTCTAAATTACCTTATGACAATCACAATTTTGTTTTGCGCTCTTACGATTGTTCAGGCGCAGGACGTTAATCAGCCGGAATCGAATCCGCCGGGCGAAAACGTCGTTTTGCAGTGGAATCGGGTTTTGCAAGAAACTCTCCGCACACCCGGACAGCAACCGGCGACGGTTTTTATAACGCGACCTTACGCAATGATGCACGCGGCGGTTTTTGATGCGGTCAATTCGATTGACGGCAGTTACACGCCTTATTTAACGGACGTTCCCGGAAGCCGGAGAGCTTCGCAGGAAGCCGCCGCCGCGCAAGCCGCGCACGATGTTTTAGTCGCTTTGTATCCGACGCGGGCGACTGTTTTCGACGCTGAATTAGCCGATTCGCTAAACGGAATTTCGTGGTCACGGGCGGCTCAAGGAATGAGAGTCGGGCGCATTGTCGCCGAGAGAATGTTGGCGGCTCGTGCCAACGACGGCTGGGGTATCACACCGCCGTCATACAGTTTACCGCTGACTCCGGGCAATTGGCAGCCGGCTCCGGGTGCCGTCACATTTACACATTATCCGGGAGTTGTGTCATTTGCTATCGGTTCAAACATTCAATTTGCGCCGAATCCGCCGCCCGCGCTGACGAGCGACGAATACGCCCGCGATTTCAACGAAGTCAAAGAAATCGGTTCGGCGACCAGCACTACGCGCACCGCCGAACAGACAAAAATCGCGCAGTTGTGGGCAAACGTCAACACGCCGACAAATTTATTTGCCGTCTGGAATAACGTCGCCCGCACCATCGCCATTCAGCGCAACAACACGACGGCGGAAAACGCCCGCTTGTTCGCCTTGCTGAACATCGCGTCGCACGATTCGCTCCAAACCACGTTCACCAGCAAATTTCAACACGGTTTGTGGCGACCCGTGACGGCGATTCGCGGCGCAGCCGATGACGGCAACGCGAACACCGCGCCGGACGCTAATTGGTCGTCCTTGCTGACCAATCCGCCGTATCCGGCTTATCCGGGAAATATGGCGGGAATGGGAACTTCGCAGGCGACGATTCTCGCCTTGTTTTTCGGGCGTGATGACATTCGTTATCAGAATATGTGGGACGGCGCGGGCGGCGCGACGCGCTCGTATACCGGTTTTAATCAGATGGCAGACGAACAGGAACGAAGCCGGGTTTACGGCGGAATCCATTTCACATTCGACCAGACCGCCGGTCAATCGGCGGGGCGTAATGTCGCCAATTATGTGTTTCAGAATTTTATGAAACCGCACTGTAACAATTAAGAAATCTGGAAATTAAATTTTTCGAGGTTTTGAGTTCACGCTTCAGCGTGTTTCACGCCGCGCTTCGCGGGCGCGGCAAGCTGAAGTTTGAACTCAAAACGCTCGCCGAAAGTTTTACAAAGCACCGGATAAATGGATTTCGAATAATAGCACAATTCGGAATAAGCCGAAATTGTTTTTATTGTTCGTTAATTTTGAAAATAATAAGGAGAAAATAATTATGAGTAGAGGAGTAGTTGCGGGTAAAGTTATTGACACAAATGGTATTCCGGTTAGTAAAGCCGTTGTTGAATTACTGAGAATCCACGGTGGTCAAGGACTTTTTGATGTCGAAATTATTAGAGATGTTTACACAAATTCAGAAGGCAAATTCGCAATGCCTTTTAGTTGGAAAGCCTCTGATTTAGCTCTAGACCCAAGCGTTATTTGGATAGAGGTACTCGTTTATAGTGAATCTAATACATCAACTTCTTCTATAATGACCGCACGGAAAAAGAATCTAGTTCGAGGAATTATCACAACTGACTTGATTGGTCTGGCAGAAAGGCACATGTCTAATTTTTCCTCCATTCCAGAGATTGCCGATTTTGCGATAGATATTGCAAAAGTTCTTGCAAGTTGGAATAGATTAGTGCCTTTTTGGAAAATCGACAAATATCTCTCAACGAATCAGCAGATCCTTGTAGGCTGCGATAATTTTTTCCTTGAAAATTTTTAGTCAAGCACAAAAAAAAGGGCGGAAAGTATTGCTGTAAATGCTTGTATATTCGACATTATTGATACAGTTTATTTCTCCAAAGATGAATATTTACCAATTCAAAAACCAAACACAAAAAATGAAAGGGGAAAATTATGAAAAAAATCAATTTTATTGTTTGCATTTTTAGCCATTTTTGGGCTTGCCGTAGGCTTAACTTCGGCACAGATTACGATAACGATTCCGAAACTACCGAGAATCAAAAAACCAAAAATTAATTGGTTTCGGTTTTTTTTTGGAAAGATGTCTGATTTGTTTTTCCATTTCTTGAACCGTCCGTGCTATCTCGCCGAGCCGACGAAAAGCAGCGGTGGAACGCAGCCAATCGCGGGTATCAAATGTTGAGACTATCGAAATAGCGCGGCGCGAAAAATTATCAGGAGTATAAGTAAAAATGTATTATTCAAACGAGCCTGTTTACACGGAAATCCAAAATAGATTTTCTCGCTTTTCTCCCCGAATTAATATCGGCGAGCATATAGATTCAATGACGGAAATCGGGCGCACTGTCTCGGAAGGAATTACTTTCAAGCCGATTAATTCACTCAAACTTAAAATGGATATTGCGTTTACTAATTTAGACCGGCATTCAAATCAACGCGCCTTTCATTGGGACAACCGTAAAGTTTGGATTTATAAACTTGCCGCCTTAGCGACAGACGGCGAAGGTTATCGTGAAATTGGGACGCCGAGCTTGCATTGTGCAATTAATGAAGAGAAATGCAACATTCATATTGATGAATTTGGGTTTATCGCTCGTACCGATTCGGGAGAAGAATATCTTACCCCGGATTTGATTCGTCATATCGGCGATGAACTGATTTTGCGTGATAAAATCCGCAAAAATGCCATCAAATTTTTAAAGTTTTCGCTGCCGGACGAGATAGCCGAGCCGGCGGCGAAACTGTTAGATCATACTTATTTTGTTGTTCCCAGTTCACAAGATGGATATGGTTTTGACATTAATAACAAATTCAAACCTAGAATTGGTTTGGGATTTAAGATATGGAATAACAAAATAGCTGACCTTAGATTTGAATACACTTGTGGTAATTCTAGCTGTTCGGACACTCGTAAAATGGTGTGGTTATCGTTAGATTTTGATAAGTTATAATAAAAAATTCACGCAGCAAATTATTACTTTTTCAATTCCGAAAAGCGTTTTTCCAAACC
>JALYQJ010000107.1 GCA_030855875.1 Acidobacteriota bacterium | reverse complement strand
GGTTCGGTCATTCACGGAATGCACCACGAACAGGATATGCGGCGGATGGGCAATCTGAAAAAATATATGCCGATCACGTTTGCGACGATGCTGACGGGTTGGCTGGCGATTTCCGGCATTCCGATTTTCTCAGGTTTTTTCTCGAAAGACGAAATTCTGTATAAAACTTTTGCTTCGCCGAATATTCCCGAACCGTGGAATTATGTTTTATGGATTGTCGGTTTGGTGACGGCGGTTTTGACGGCAATTTATATGACCCGAATGATGGTGATGACGTTCTGGGGCGAAGAAAGATTTCACGCCGAATTGCCGATTGCCGAAAAGCCGGATGAGGCTTCGAGAGCCGAAGAAAACGCTTTTGCATTCGGCGACGCGGCGGACGCGCAAGAGCCGCACGGCGACGCACACGCGCTCGCTCATCATCAAGACGATCACGATGCGGCGCACGACGATGACGATCACGATGAAGAACATCATCATTTGCCGCACGATTTCCGACCGCACGAATCGCCGTGGGTGATGACCGTTCCGCTGATTATTCTGGCATTTCTTTCGACCGTCGGCGGACTCGTCGGCGTTCCATACGCATTGAGCGGCGGCGCGATTCCGAACGAGTTTGAACATATTCTCGAACCCGTAATTGCGAAAGTCGGTCATAAAAACGCGGCGCATTCGGAAACTAAACCGGGAGCGAAGGAAGTAAAACATTTCTATGCCGCGCCGTCAGCCGAAAAACCTGCCGCCGCTGACGAAGAACACGGAGCGCATTCGCCGGAAGAAATTCGCAACGAACGACTTCTCGCCGGATTGTCGGTTTTGTTAGCCGCGCTCGGCATCGGTATCGGCTGGGTTATTTTCCAAAAAAGTCCGCTCAAACGAATGCCGAAAATTCTCGAAGATAAATGGCGGATTGACGAATTTTACAACGGCTATATCGTTAATCCGATCACCAATTTGTCGCGCGAAGGTTTATGGAAAGGCTTCGATGTCGGCGTGATTGACGGAATCGTCAACGGTGTCGGGCATTTCGTAACCGCAATTGGCGGCATTGCCCGCAGCGTTCAGGTCGGATTCGTCCGCAGCTACGCGGCGATTATTCTGTTCGGTGCGTTGATTGTCATCGGGTATTTTATTTATTACGGATTTAAGTTAGTCGGTTGATGTTCAAGGTTTCAGGTTCAAGGTTCAAGGTTTTTCTGCGAGATGAAACTTGAAACCTGAAACCTTGAACTAAAAAGATTATGGATTTTATTACTGAAAATCTTTTAACGATTTTAATTTTGCTGCCCGTTTTCGGTGCGCTTGCCGTCATCGGACACGAGCTTTTTTGGAAGCGCGAAGACGGTTTGAAGTGGGTGACGCTCGGTTTTACGGTCGTGAATTTTCTGCTGTCGCTCTTTTTGATTTTCGATAAACGCGCGGCATCGGCGAGCGGATTTTTCTTTGAACAAAATGTTCCGTGGATTCGGGCGATAAACACCAATTATCACGTCGGAATAGACGGTTTGAGTTTGTGGCTCGTGATTTTGACGACGTTTATAATGCCGATTGCGATTCTCTCGGCTTGGAAAGCGGTCGAAAAAAGTCACGCGGCGTTTTTCGCTTTTCTTTTATTGCTCGAAAGCGCGATGATCGGCGTTTTCGTTTCGCTGGATTTGCTTGTTTTTTACCTTTTCTTTGAAGCCTCTTTGATACCGATGTTTTTTCTGATCGGAATCTGGGGCGGCGAAAACCGTATTTACGCGGCGGTTAAGTTTTTTATTTACACGGCTTTGGGCAGTTTGCTGATGCTCGTGGCGATAATCGGTTTATATTATATTCACGCTGAACAAACCGGTGTCGGAACATTCGATTACGTTACGCTTTTAAACTCGCTGAAAACCGGAAATCTGGTTTTTGCGGGGCAAACCGGAATCATTCTTTTTCTGGCGTTCGCGCTCGCGTTTTCGATCAAAGTTCCGCTTTTCCCGTTTCATACGTGGCTGCCGGACGCGCACACCGAAGCACCGACCGCCGGTTCGGTTATTCTGGCGGCTGTTCTGCTGAAAATGGGAACTTACGGATTGATGCGGTTTAATTTCACGCTTTTTCCCGAAGCATCGCGCGAACTCGCCTGGATTTTTATTATTTTGGCGATTATCGGAATTATTTACGGCGCACTCGTCGCAATGGTGCAGCCTGATATTAAAAGATTGGTCGCTTATTCGTCGGTCGCGCATATGGGTTTTGTGATTTTGGGAATGTTTTCATTTACCGAAATGGGAATGCAGGGTGCGCTTTATCAAATGCTCAATCACGGCATTGCAACCGGCGCATTGTTTCTGCTCGTCGGGTTTATTTATGAACGACGGCACACGCGGGCGATTTCCGAATTCGGCGGTCTGGCGAATGTAATGCCGGTTTACGCAACGATTTTCGTCATTACGACGATGGCTTCCATCGGTTTGCCGTTTTTGAACGGATTTGTCGGTGAATTTTTGACGATGATCGGAATGTGGACTTCAAACGCTCTGCCGATAACGCCCGAAGTTAATTGGAATTATGTAGCCACGATGTTTGCCGGAACCGGCGTTATTTTCGCGGCGGTTTATCTTTTGTGGATGGTTCAGCGCGTGTTTTTCGGGAAATTAAACAATCCGAAAAACAAAACTTTAAAGGATTTGAGCTGGCGCGAGTTGGGTTTAATCGCACCCTTGCTTTTTCTGATGGTTTTTATGGGCGTTTATCCGAAACCGTTTTTAGATCGTTCGCGCGAAGCAATTGCGGCAATCGAGCAGAGATTGCTGAAACAGGCGGGCGGCACGATTGCCGAAACAATCGAAAATCATAAATAATGAACACGATTTTATTACAGAATTTAGTTAATCCGAACGTCAATCTCCAGATTGTTCTGCCGGAAATGATTGTCGCACTGACCGGCATAATCGTAATGCTTTATGACAGTTTTGTGCCGCGTCAGCGCAATGTGACGGGCATTATTTCGCTCGTCGGTCTGGCGATTTCGGCTTTTTTTCTCGTTTCGATGTGGGGCGACGCGCCTTCGACCGCGTGGAACGGAATGATTGCCAACGACGGTTTGCGGTTGAGTTTTACGATTGTTTTTCTCTTCGTTTCGGCAATCACCATTTTAATCTCGACCGTTTGGACTGACCGCGAAGACGTTCCGGTCGGCGAATATCACGCGATGCTTCTTTTCGCCACGTTCGGAATGATGTTTATGGCTTCGGGAAATGACCTCGTGATTATATTTCTCGGACTCGAAACGCTTTCGATTGCGACATATGTGATGGCTGGATTGCGCCGTTCCGATCTGCGTTCAAACGAATCGGCGATGAAGTATTTTATTTTAGGTTCGTTCGCCTCGGCGTTTCTGCTTTACGGAATGGCGCTCGTTTACGGCGCGACCGGAGCGACGAATATTACCGACATCGCTTTGAAAGTCGCCAATCCGAATTTTCCCGCGCTTTTATTAGTCGGCGGCGCGATGATGATTGTCGGTTTCGGATTTAAGGTGGCGACCGTGCCGTTTCACGTCTGGAC
>JALYQJ010000319.1 GCA_030855875.1 Acidobacteriota bacterium | reverse complement strand
TCAAACCCATAATTACCGCCCAGAGCGGAATCGAAGCGGGAATCGAAGGAATAAAAAGCATAATCAGATTGCTGATGCCGATTGCGAGAGTTACGCCGATTAATCCGCCGAAAAACGTCAGCGTCATCGCTTCGAGCAAAAACTGCAAAACGATTGCGCCTTTGGTCGCGCCGATTGCTTTGCGAATGCCGATTTCCTTTGTCCGCTCCGTCACGGAAACGAGCATAATATTCATCACGCCGATTCCTCCGACCAGCAATCCCAAACTCGAAATCGCAATCGCAATCAATCCGACCTTTCCGGTTATGCTGTCGAACTGTTCGATAAATTTATCGGCAGTTTTGATGTCGAAATTATTCGGCGCGTCGAACGCGACCTGTCGTCGTTTTCGTAAAATATCTTCGGCATCGGTGAACGCTTCCTGAATGCGGTTTTCTTTGGCGCGGATGATGTGCAGCAGATAGTTGCGCTGCGGCGCGACTTTGCGGGCGGTTCTGAAGGGCAAAAAGATTTTGCGGTCTTCTTCGTTTTCGCCGAAAAATCCGGCTTTTCGTTTTTCCAGAACTCCGATGATTTCCCACATCTGCCCGTTCATCCGAATCTCTTTGCCGACGATATTGCCGGATTCGCCGGGAAAAAGCGCGTCCGCCGCGTCTACGCCGATGACCAGAACGCTGCGCCGCTGCTGATCGTCGGCTTCGGTGATAAAACGCCCTTCGCGCAAAGTCAGATTGCAGATCACGTCGTAATTCGCCGAAACGCCGTCGGTGTCCGCCCAGCGATAATTCTTCCCGTTATACTGCATATTGTCGTCAAAACCGGGACCGAAACTGCCGATTCCCGGCGCGACGAGCGCGATGTCTTCGACGGCACTTGTCTGCGCTAAAATCGCTTCCGCGTCTTCGACGGTCAGCGGTTTGCGGTTGCGTTCGGAACGGTCGTTGCCGTCAAAACCCGTCGAAAGATGAAAAGCGTAAATATTATTCGTGCCGTAATCTTCGATTGTTTGGACGATTGACTGCCGCATTCCGGTCAAAATCGAAGCGACGATAATCGCCGTCATCACGCCGACGACGATGCCGAGAACCGTCAAAAAACTGCGAAACTTATTGGCGCGAATGCTGTCGAACGCCATTTTCATAATTTCGTGCGGTATAAAACCCGGTAAACGCATTTAGATACTCCTTAATTTTTTGTCAAAGCCATAATCGGATCGAGTTTGGCGGCTTTCCACGCCGGATAAATTCCGGCGACAACACCGATAATGCTCGAAACGGCAACTGATAAAACAATATAAATCGGCGTAATGGTCATCGTAATTTCCCAAACAAATGTGATTAAAGATGTGACACCGAAGGCTAGAAGCAGTCCGATTATGCCGCCAACAACACAAAGCGATGCGGATTCAATCAAAAACTGCAAAAGAATCTGTTTTTTCGTCGCGCCTAACGCTTTTCGTAAACCGACTTCAAAAGTTCGTTCGGTGACGGAAACGAGCATAATATTCATCACGACGATGCCGCCGACAATCAAAGTAATCAGCGTAATCGGCACGACGACCGCCGCGATGCTCGCCGTAAACTGGTCAATCTGCCCGCCGAGTTCTTCGGTGTTGACGAGACCGAAATTGTCGTCTTCGCTGCCGATAAGCTGGCGGCGGTTTCGCATTACCGTTTTGGCTTCTTCGATGGCGATTTGAAATCTTTCTTTGTTTTCGGATTTTCCGTGAAGTTGTATGCCGTCCTGTCCGCGCCCGAAAATTTGGAGATGCAGCGTAATCGGAATATAAATGTGCCGATCTTGCGAATCGCCCAAAAACGAGCCGCGTTTTTCTTCCATCCCAACAATCGTCAGCGGCAGACCGCGCACTTTGATTGTTTGTCCAATCGGGTCTTTGTCGGGAAAAAACTTGTCGCGCACGTCCGCGCCGATCACGCAGACGCGAGCCGAGCGCGTTACTTCTTCGTTATTGATAAAACGCCCGGGAATAATAGTTTTGTCTTCGATTTGTTCCATATTCGCCGTCACGCCGATGATTCGCGTCGAAGGCATTTCGATTCCGTTTTGGTTCAAATCCGCGCCCGCGCCTTTTCCCGCGCCGATCTCCGAACAGCTTTTGCAGTTATCCCGCAGATATTCGTATTCTTCCCAAGTCACTCGCTTGTTGCGGCGGTTAGCGCGTTCAAATTCTTCGTCGGTTCTCCTGCCGGAATTAGCCATTCGCGCGATCATAAAATGGTTCGCGCCCAATATCTTCGACACTTTTTCCGTTACATATGAATTAAGTCCGCTGATCGAAGCACCGACGACGACGACCGACGCGACACCGATAATAATGCCGATCAAAGTCAAAAATGCGCGGAGTTTATGCTCGAAAATTGATTTAACAGCAATTTGAAAAGCGTCCGTGTAAAATGAATAAAGCTGTTTCATAAAATGAAAAGACCGCGCTTCGATTTCAAACTTCAGCGTTTTTTAGCAAAGAAAAACCAGAGTTTAATGAACAACGCTTATATAAAATTTAAGAATCGAAAAAGCCTGAAAAGTTAGACAGATTGACAAACGTAATATTCCGCTGAAATGTTTCGGTAAAAGTTATTTTGTTCGATTGCCAATGAAAACGCGGCTCGTGCTATACTTTCTCATTGTTTTATTCAGCATAAATTTTTTGAGGAGAAAATGATTTGAGCGTTTTAGTTGACAAAAACACGCGCCTGATTGTGCAGGGCATTACCGGAAAAGAGGGAACTTTTCACACGCAGCAAATGATCGAATACGGCACGAATGTCGTCGGCGGCGTAACGCCCGGAAAAGGCGGCTCGATGCACGAAAACGTGCCGGTTTTCAACACAGTTGCCGATGCCGCCCGCGAAACCGGCGCGAACGCTTCGGTCATTTACGTTCCGCCGCCGTTCGCCGCCGACGCGATTATGGAAGCGGCAAGTGCCGGAATTGCGCTCGTCGTCTGCATTACCGAAGGCATTCCGGTCGCCGATATGGTGAAAGTCAGAGAATTTCTGCGCGATAAAAATACACGAATGATCGGACCGAACTGTCCGGGAATTATCTCGCCGGGCAAATGCAAAATCGGAATTATGCCCGGACACATCCACAAAGAAGGCAGAATCGGCGTGGTTTCCCGCAGCGGAACATTGACGTATGAAGCCGTCGGACAATTAACCGCGCTTGGACTCGGACAATCAACCGCCATCGGCATCGGCGGCGACCCGATTATCGGCACGAATCACACCGACGCGCTCAGATTATTTCAGGAAGACGACGAAACCGACGCGATTGTAATGATCGGCGAAATCGGCGGAACTGCCGAAGAAGACGCGGCGGAATATGCCAGAGAAAACGTCACGAAACCAATCGTCGCCTTCATCGCCGGACAAACCGCGCCGCCCGGACGCAGAATGGGACACGCCGGAGCGATTATTTCCGGCGGAAAAGGCACGGCGGCGGAAAAAATGAAGGCTTTAACCGAAGCCGGAATTCGCGTCGTTGAATCGCCCGCCGACATCGGCAAAGCGATTCAGGAATCATTGAACATTTAACATTTATCACAATAATTCCAACAAATGTCTATCTATATTTTTTCAAAGAATCTTCGATAAATGATAAATGTTCAATGATAAATGAAAATGTATGAGGTTTTCGCATTCGTTTCCAGTTTCCGCCGCCGACATTGACGCGCAGGGTCACGTCAACAATGTCGCTTACGTTCGCTGGATTCAGGATGTCGCGGTCGCGCACTGGTTTTCGGCAGCCACCAATATACAGCGCGAAAAATATATTTGGATGGTTTTGCGGCACGAGATTGATTACAAAAAACAGGCTTTTGAAAATGAAGAGGTTACAGCAGAAACCTGGGTTGGCGAACCGACGCGAATTAGCTGGGAAAGATTTACCGAAATCCGGCGCGGCGATGATTTATTAGTCAAAGCCAGAAGCGTCTGGTGTTTGATTGACCGCGAAACTTTGAAGCCGACGCGCATCACATCGGAACTCAAAATGAGTTTTCAATAAAGGCGAATATGGGCAGAATTATCACGCAAGTCAAAATTTCAAATTTTACCGACGCGACAAAAAGCATTGAGATTGACGCGCTGGTTGATACCGGCGCGTCATATATGACTTTGCCGAGCGCGTGGAAGGAAAGACTAGGCGATTTGGAAAAAATCGAAGATGTCGAAGTCGAGACCGCCACCGGAGAAATTCTGCCTGCGGAAATTTACGGCGCGGTGCGCGTCAAAGTCGCCAACTTTCGTGAAGTCATTGATGAAGTTTTGTTTCTCGATATGGAAGCCAACGCCGACGGCGAATATGAACCGTTGGTCGGTTATGTCGTGTTGGAAAAAATTCCCGTCGCGGTTGATATGCTCGGACATCGGCTGGTCAAAGTTCGTGCGCTCGATTTGAAATAAGCGCGAAACATCAAAACGAATGTGCATTACATCCGCATCGAAAGGGAAACACGATTAAAATTTATGAACGAGCGAATTTCAGTAAATCCAAATATTCATTTCGGCAAACCCTGCGTTGCCGGAACGCGCATTACCGTTCAAAATGTTTTGGAATTAATCAATGAAAATTTGTCTTTTGAAGAAATCAAATTAGATTATTATCCCGATTTGAAAACTGAAGACATCAAGGCTTGCGTTGATTACGCAATTTCGCTGATTTCATCCGAAGATATTAAAATTGCCGCGTGAAATTATTGCTCGACCAAGATGTTTACGAAGTGACAGCGCGATTTTTAATTGATTTGCAGCACGATGTTTTGCGCGTTAGAGAACTTGGAATGGCGCAAGCATCGGACGAAGAAAATTTGAAAAAGGCATTGGAATTGAATCGCGTTTTTGTGACGCGCGACAGAGATTACGGAAATCTGGTTTTTGTTAGAAAAATCAGAAGCGGCGTGTTGTATCTGCGAATTTTGCCGTCTAATATTAATCAAATTCACGCCGAATTTGCAAGAGTTTTAAGTTTATATGATGAACACGAAGTGAAATCGGCATTTATCGTTATTGAAGCGGGTAAACATCGTTTTAGGAAAATATAAGTTGCTGAAATGCAAAGGAAATAAGTGATGGTTTTGGATATAACTAAGTATGGGTTTGAAGTTGATAAAGATGGCAATAAGCATCCTGAAAAAGTAGATTCCTTAACATCAGCTCTCGTAAAGATGTCTTTCGACAGCTTTCTTATAGTCAAGTATGAAATATCAATAGATGACAGAATATTCATTGGACAAGTGGAAATACCGTATGAAGAAATTCATCAATTAAGCGAACAGCAGATACTTGAATTAATCAAACAAGAAATAAAAATAAAACACAATCTACAAAACTATTAAAGAGGAAAATAATAAACAATGAGCAATTTGACATTTGGAATTATCAAGCCCGACGCGGTGGCGAAAGGGCATACGGGAAAAATTGTTGACAAGATTTTGTCGAGCGGTTTTCAGATTCGCGGGATGAAGTTGATTCATCAATCGAAAAAGCAGTCGGAAGGTTTTTACGCGGTTCACGCGGAACGTCCGTTTTTCGGCGAATTGACCGAATTTATGTCGAGCGGTCCGTGCGTCGTTCTCGCGCTGGAAAAGGAAAACGCCGTCAAAGCGTGGCGCGATTTGATGGGCGCGACGAATCCGGTGGAAGCTGAAGAGGGAACTTTGCGGAAGGAATTTGCCGGTTCAATCGGCGAAAATGCCGTTCACGGTTCGGATTCGGACGAAAACGCGGCGATTGAAATATCGTATTTCTTTAGCAAACTTGAATTAGTTTAAACATAAGCGTATAAAAGTTTGCAGTTAGTTGTGGATAGTTGCAGGAAGTTACACACAGTTATAGGAAAGTTTAGAAATCAATAAATAAAATTTGAGATTTATTAACAAAACGAGATGTAGCTTCCTGCAACTTTGCAATTCTGCAAAATAATCTGACTCTGTAACTATCTGCAACTTCTGAAACTATCCGTAACTAATAAAAAAGGACACAAAAGATATGAAAAAATGCCCGACCTGCGAGAAAACTTTTGATAATTCCCTGCGTTTTTGTCAGACGGACGGAACGCCTTTAGTGGAAATTACCGATGATACGCCGGATGATCCGTATAAAACGACTGTTGGTCGGCAAGGCGTTTTTGCTCCCGAAACTCCGCCTGATCCGTTTAAAACGATGATCGGCGGTTCTTTCAAAAAAGAAGATGCGGACAATCTTTTGCAGCTCCCGGATGAAAATCAAGACCCGCTCAAAACAATGTTCATTTCCGATGAAGAAATGAAAAAGCAATTAGCGGGAAACGAACCGGAAAAAGAAAAAATTATCGAAATTCCGCCGCTGGATAATTATTCGGCTTCGAGTGCGGAAAAGAAAGATTCATCATACACGGTTCCGCCGCCGCCGACTTTTGATAAACCGAATTTTGGGGATTTGCCTTCTGGTTCGCCGTCCGCCGGTTCAACGCCGTTTGAAAAGCCTTCGGAAAATATGTCGAGTTCTTTTTCCGGTTCGGATTCAAAAGATGTTCTGTCTCCGTTTGACCAAAAAGCAGCCGATGACGCTCCGATAAATCCGTTTGACAGTGCGCCGCCGTTTAAACAGCCGAACGCGCCGATTCCTTCGCCGTTCGATGACACGAAACCGACTTCGTATAATCCGCCGTCCGCGCCTCTGCCGACTTATAAAGAGCCTGAATCGCTGAATGTCGAGCAAAATAATCCGTTCTCGCAACCGCCGTTCGGTCAATCTTCGATGCCGGTCAGCGAACCGCTTCAACAAACCGAATGGACACCGCCACCGCTGCCGGATTCAAATTGGCAAAATCAGGAAATCGGAGCGAATACGCCGTTTCAGCCGCCCGGTGCAGCCGGCGGACAGAATCAAACATTGGCGATAGTTTCGCTGATTTTGGGGATTTTAAGTGTGCTTTGCTGCGCCTGGTTTTTGCCCGGCATAATTGCGGTCGTCTTAGGATTTATGGCTAAAAGCAAAGCCGAGCAAAATCCAAATGAATACGGCGGACGTGGGCTTGCTCTCGGCGGAATAATCACAGGCGGAATAAGCGTTGTTCTGGGAATTATTGTAATGATTCTCTATTTGTTTACCGGAATGCTGGCAGGAATCGGAAACCTTTAGAATCATTGATAAAATTTTCATAAAAGTCCGCCGCATTTTCACAAAGGCGGACTTTTTAAGCTATAATTAAATCGTTTGTTAATAGAAAATTATGTCAATAATTACCGATGTTATTCAATCAACCGTCGCTGTTTTGAAAGGTATGCGGCGAACACTCGCCGAAATTCCGAGAGAAAAATGGACGGTGCAATACCCGGACGATCCGATTACCGTTCAGCCGCGTTATCGCGGAATGCACCTGCTTCACGTTGACGAAATGGGCAAGGAAAAATGCGTCGCCTGTTATTTGTGCGCCGCCGCCTGTCCTTCAGACTGTATTTATATCGAAGCCGAAGACGATGCGCGTCCATACGCCGAACGCATCGGGCGCGACGAACGCTACGCCAAAGTTTATAACATTGATTATAACCGTTGCATTTTCTGCGGTTTCTGCGTCGAAGCCTGTCCGAAGGACGCGATTACGCACGGTTACAACTTTGAAATTTCGGTTTACAATCGTTCCGATCTGCTTAAAACAAAAGATGATTTGCTGATTACCAAGCAAAAACAATCGAAAAATTACCGCGTCGCTTTATCATCTGAAGACGTAGATTCAGAATACAAAGAAGTTTGACAATAGTTTGCAGGAAGTTGCAGATAGTTTTTGAAGCAAAAACAACTTTAATATTCGCAACTTTCTGTAATTCTTAGAACTATCTGCAACTTCCTGCAACTTAAAAAATCGTGGACACATCTTTGCTGCCGCCAACACAAAAAGGAAGAAATTACGAAATAAAAGCGATTGGACTGCGCGATTTCGCGGGTTTGCGGCGCGATGAAGAAAGTCTTAATCCGTTTGAATTGGCGCATTATGCCAAACTTTTAGTCGCCACTTTTGAACAAATCGAGCCTTTTTTATCCGAAGAATCGAAGTCGCATCTCTTAAATGACGGAAAAGATGCGTGGTCGGGCGGCGCGTGTTCACAGGTTTTGCCTGACGGTAAAAAATTGATAATTCTCAATCCGACGCACGGCGAAAACCGTCAGAACGCAACTTTGATGGAAGAAATCTGTCACGTTTTTCTCGGTCATAAACCGTCGCGGCTGGCGATTGAAAGTTACGATAATCAAGGGAAAAAACAGGGGAAAATTATCGCCCGCGATTATAACGCGGAAATTGAAGAAGAAGCGTATTCGGTCGGCGCGGCGGCACTCGTGCCTTACGCGGCTCTGCGCCGTTTCGTCGAGCAAGGCAAAACTTCGAGAGAAATCGCACGTCATTTTAAGGTCAGCCGAGATTTAGTCGAGTATCGAATGAAGGTTTCAAGGCTCTGGGAAAAGTATAAAACGAGCGTTGTGACGGGCTGATAAATTTTTCAGGGTCTGCGGAAAATAATTCTTTCTTATTTTTTCTTATTTTTCTTAAATGATTGAAGAAAATCAAACTTTTAGAGACGAGGAGCTTTCGACTGTTGATAAACTGCGAATGCTGCTCGACATCACTAAAACCATCAGCCGTTCGCTCGATTTAGACGAAGTTCTGAAGTTGGTGATGGATACGCTCGGCTCGCTGATTCCATATGATGCGGCGGGAATTTATCTTTTAGAATCGAATACCGAAGCGGACGAAAATCAATATATCTTCAAATCGAAAGCCTTGCGCGGATATGAAATCAGTTTCGAGTTGGTCGAACCGCGTCTGAAACTCGGCGAAGGCTTTATCGGTTATGCCGCGCAGACCGGAAAATCAGTTATTTCCGAAGATGTCACAAAAGACGCGCGTTATTTTCCCGGTCGAAAACGAACGAAATCTGAAATGGTCGCGCCGATTATTTCAAACGATGAAGTAATCGGCGTTTTTGACCTTGAAAGCGACGATTTCGGCACATACACGGTAGATGATTTGTCGGTTTTGCAGCTGCTTGCTTCGCAGGTTGCAATTATTATCGAAAAAGTTCAGCTTCACGATCAGCTTGTCGAAAAAAAACGAATTCAGGCGCAATTGGAAATAGCACGGCAAGTCCAGCTCGAACTTTTACCCGATCACGATCCGCAGGTTGAAGGTTTCGACATCAGCGCGTATATCTTTCCGACCGAAGAAGTTTCCGGCGATTATTACGACTGGGTTTGGATGTTCGACGATCAAATCGGAATCGTTATCGCAGATGCCGTTGGAAAGGGAATTCCCGCCGCGCTTCTAATGGCGTTTTTGCGCGCATCGCTGCGTTCGTGTGTGCAAATCGGTTACGCGCCGCACATCGCATTATCGAAAGTCAGTAATTTGCTCTGGGATTCGGTCGAGGAACATCAGTTTATCACGGCGATTTACGGTATTTTGGATGCGACGAACAAAACATTTGTTTTTTCAAACGCCGGACATAATCCCCCTTTGATGATGAAACCGGACGGCGAATACAGATACGTCGAATACGGCGATATGCCGCTCGGAATGTTTCTTGAAACACGTTATCACCAGCATTTTATTCGGTTTGAAAAGGGTCAGGTAATGCTGATTTACACCGACGGAATCACCGAAGCGACAAATTTGGATGGCGATGAATACGGAAACGAACGGCTTGCTGAAAGAGTTTTGGAATGTATAGATTTACCGGCGAAAGAAATGATTGACCACATTCGCAAAGGCGTTGCCGATTTTACGGAAAGAAAGTTTTTAGACGACGACGGAACTCTTTTTATAGTTAAAGCTCGTTAAAATTACAACAAGCAAAAGCGAAAAAAGCGGAAGGATTCAAATATTCTTGAAAACCTTCCGCGTTCCTTCGGTTGTGTGAACTTGTAAAAAACTTTTAGTGCGCCGTAATTGAACAGTGAACAATATCGCCGCCCGGCACAATCGTCGCACGATAATCGCCGTAATTTATTTTTTCGTTATCCGTCGAAAAAGAATAAACATCAAATCCGTAGGCATCTAAAAAATCAGCTAAATCGAGGGAATTGTCGAGGTAAATAACTTCTGAAAAGCCGAGTTCGGCACGAATCTCAAGCAGTCTTTCGAGGACTTCCAGTGGTGCGAAACATTTTACGGGGTCATTGTAAGTTGCCATTTTTATTGCCTCCTTGTCTAATTGCCCGTCAACTGCTCAGGCATCATCTATGATTACATATTACGGTAAAGAGTTGTTCATTTATTTATGCCGACCGGAAAAAAGTCTTTTATTTTATTCGGTCATTAAAATTTATTGTTATTTAAATAATAATCGTTTAAAGTAATAACCAAGTTTTTCCAAAAGGAGTTTAATAAAATGAGAAGAAATCTGCTGCAAGTTTTGTCTTCGGTAACGATAGCTTTATTGTTGTCGGGGTTTGTTTTTGCCCAGGATTCCCGTGTGCTTTCGGCGGCGGGCGATGTTTATGTTATCTCTGCCAAAGCGGGCGGCGTTAATTTTATTGAAGGAAAAGTTTCGGTCGCCCGTAAACAGGGGCGAAGCGGTTTATTATTAAAGGGCGATAAAGTTGAAATCAGCGATAAAGTTTCAACCGGCGCGGACGGTAAAGCGGAGATTTTGCTTAATCCCGGTTCGTATCTGCGCTTATCTGAAAATTCTACTTTTGAATTCGTTTCTACTGAACTGGAAAATCTTCGGTTAAAATTAAAAAGCGGAAGCGCGATTTTTGAAGTTTTTGCCGATAACGAATTCAAAGTGACGGTTGATTCACCAAAAACGAATTTTTATCTGGTGAAATCCGGCATTTACCGGATTGATATTGCAGCCGACGGAACTGAAAAAATTGAAGTCTGGAAAGGTCGGGCGCAAATCGGTGAATCTGAAGAGAATATTGTCAAAAGCGGAAAAGTTGCCGTGATTAACAACGGTCAGCCGCAGATAGGAAAATTTGACCGCGACGAAAAGGACGGATTTGAACTTTGGAGCAAAACGCGCGCTAAAGATTTGGCGAAAATAAACGCTAAATTGGAAAGAAACTTGATGAAATCGTCGTTAATTAATTCATATAATTCAAGAAACTGGAATATGTATGACAGTTTCGGCGTTTGGGTTTACAACAGTTCCTACGGCGCGAATTGTTTTCTGCCTTTCGGTTACGGCTGGCGTTCGCCCTACGGCTACGGTTTCGGCTACAACTTTTTTGATTACCGACTTCCCTGGTATATCTACAATCAGCCGCAGAATCCGGCGATTGTGACTACGCCGGGAAGCAACACCAGTCCGTCAACTGCAACCCAACGTGATGCGAAACCAATTAGAAATCCGTCAACAGTAATCTCGCGTGATGATAGATCTATCAGAGAAATTGTTCCGCCGTTTGCCCGAATTCGCGGAATCGAAACTCGTGAACCTATAAATAATGATATTTTTGATTCGAGAGAATCAGTGAGAAGTTCTTCTCCGAGTTCGATTGCTCCGTCTGCTCCATCTGCTCCATCCGCACCGTCACAGAACGGCGCGAAAGTAAGAGACAACTAGGCGAAATGAAATTGCATAATATGAAAAAGGCGGGAAATTTTCCCGCCTTTTTCATATTAGAAAACGAATAACTGCCGCTACTTTGTTTTCCGATTGGTTGGCGATATTGGTCAGAAACGGTTCAAAGATCAAAATCAATGACTGAATACCGTTGAAAATCGTGTGCAAAACAATACACGGAAGCAAATTCTTAGTTTTGACGCGAATTAAAGTCAAAATCAAACTCAGCAGACAGATCAAAAATATTGTTGAATAGCTCGGATAATACTGTGGAACGTGAACAAGAGCGAAAAGCGCGGTGACAACTAAAACAGCGATAAAAACTCCGAAAGTTCGTTGAAACGCCGAATACAGAATTCCTCGATAAATAACTTCTTCGACAATCGGCGCGGTAAAAGTCGCCATAAACGCAACGATGTAAACTGCCGTCCGCGAACTTCGCAAAATTCGCATTAATTCATTGTCTTGTTCGGGCAGAAAACTGCTGACAACTGCGGCGATGACAAAAAAACCACCTAGAATCAATAAACAATTCCACCACGTGAAACCGCCCCATTTCCAACCCAAAGTTGCGCGAAACGAAAATCTCTTGTATCTGGTGACGACTAACCAGGCGAGAACTAAAGTTAAGACGTGCGCGGGAATAATAGCAATTATATTTAGAATAATCGCCGTTGTATCTTTTTGTAAAAATTCGACTAATTGCGCCGAATCGGTCGGCTTGATGTCGTTTTGCAAAAGATACGGAAATATAAAAAGCATCGGCAGAACGGCGATAAAAAACACGCTCGCTGCCCAAACCCCGAAAGCAATCCAACTATTCCACGGCGGATTGTCGGGCGTTGGATGAATTAATGATTGTTGTATTTCTATTGTTTCCCGTAAATTTGGGGCATCATATTCCGGCGAGTTTGGTTCTTTTATTTGCACGAAAAGAGTTTAGCTAAAATCAGTTCATTGTTCAAAGTTTGAGAATTGAAGTCAGAACAGAAATTCGTCAATAAAAATCGAATCGAAAAAGCAAATCTAAAACTTTCAACTTTGAACCTTGAACTTTGAACAGAATAATTATAATGTGTAATTCCGTGGAACAACACGGAAACAATCCCCGAAAAAATGTCATTGCAATCATTCCGGCGCGTTATCATTCGACGCGGTTGGAAGGGAAATTATTGCTGCCGATTGACGGCAAGCCTTTGATTTTGCACACTCTCGAACAAGCGCGAAAGGCGCGAAATGTTTCCCGCGTGATTATCGCAACGGATGACGAAAAAGTTTTGAACATTGTTCTCGAAAATGATTGCGAAGCCGTTTTGACTTCGCCGGATCATCAAAGCGGTTCGGACCGCATCGCCGAAGTCGCCGAAAATTTGCCGGAAGATTCGATAATAGTTAATGTTCAAGGCGACGAACCGTTAATTTCGCCGCGCACAATCGAAGCGGCGGTCGAAGCGATGCAGAACGATGAAGCAGTTGATATAGTTACGACTTGCGAGAAAATCGAGAATTACAAAGACGTTCTGAGCGCAGATGTCGTAAAAGTCGTCACCGACAAAAACGGTTTCGCCTTATATTTTTCGCGTTCGCCGATTCCTTTTCCGCGCGAAGTCGTAAAAAAACACGAAACTCTGGAAAAGGCTCTGCAAAATGACGCTGATTTAATCGCGCTTTACCGCAAACACACCGGAATTTACATTTACCGGCGCGAATTTTTGTTAAAATATACAAAGGAAAAACAGACGAATCTCGAAAAAGCCGAAATGCTCGAACAACTGCGCGCTCTCGAAAACGGAGCGCGAATAAAAGTCGTCGAAGTTGCTGAAAGTTCGATTGGCGTTGATACGCGGGAAGATTACGAGCGGGTTAAAAAGTATTTGGAAAGCTGAATTTTGAATTTATAATGAAAATTAAACTGCACTTTAAAAAATATGAGTGATTGGATTGGATTGTTATTTTTCGTTTTACTGATTGCCGGAATTTTCGCAGGCTTGAAAATTCTGAGTAAGCCCGTCAAAAGAACGGAAGCCGAATTTGAAAGAAACGTAACGGAAGGCTCGACAATGCTCGGCGCGGGAATGAACGCTTTGCAGGAAATTTTAGACCCGGCAGCGGGACGGGCAAAAGAAGTCAAAATGCAGTTGAAAGATGGACATTACGGCAAAAAAAAGCGTGAAGGAAAAGCTAACGGCGAGGATTTGATTGAGGAAAACGATGAGCAACGATAAAACAAAATATATTTTCGTAACCGGCGGCGTGGTTTCGAGTTTGGGAAAAGGTTTGGCGGCGAGTTCGATTGGCTGTCTTTTGGAATCGCGCGGTGCGCGGGTGCAGATGATGAAGCTCGATCCTTATAT